>NZ_JBBGZQ010000030.1:0-61891 GCF_037572595.1 Chryseobacterium sp. MYb328
ATATAAAATTATACTTATTTTATTTAAATATTCATAATCATCAAAAAACTGAGTCTTTGTTTAACCAAAACCTAGCTGAACAAAATTTCAAAACCTTTATTTATAATTTTTATTCTTCAAAAAAACATCAAATTAACCATTATAAATAAAAAAACCGCTTTACAATAAAGCGGTTCATTTTATGTTATTTTCTAACTCTTTTCGGTTTCTTAGCCTCTTCTTTGGCCCGTTCTTTCTCTATAGCATCCTGTGCCTGATCGTACAGCTCATTATCTGAAGAATACTTGATTTCTTCATAATTCGGGCTGTCTACCAGTATATCCTGCCATTTCCTGATCCGGTCTTTTGTATTCCAGTTAAAATCGGGGAACTTCCTTCTTACAGGTTCTATTTTACTCATCGGATAGGTATCTGCTGTAGCCCCAATACTGCAGGAAATAATCTGCAAAGTTCTTTCCTCAAATAAAGCACCAATAATACCACAGGCCGAAAGTGTGATTCCAATTCTTTCAGGCTTTTGAGTTTCTTTGTTTACATCATCTACATAAGCAATAGACTGGGCATTTCCTACTACCCTTGCCTCTTTAATATCATTCCCCTGATAGTAAACCGTCATAAATTTACCTTTCACCTGGTTGAATTCATCTTTCAGGGTTAAGGAATCTACTTTGCTGATCGCTAAAGCATTTCCAGTTACTTTTAAAGAGTCTATATTTTCATTCTGGGTATTGAAATAGGCTTCAACCTTATCTCCTGTTACCTGTTTCTCCCCACTCCATAAAATAGGTTTTGTATACATATGTAAGATACCATCCGTCTCATTAAACGCAATGGAATCAGCCCTTCCCTGTGCATTGGATTTGTATATTCTAGCCTTTTTGTAAGCTCTTAAAAAGCTCTTCTTTATTCTGATATCTAAAGAATCCTGTTTCTGGTAAGATATAATCTTCTCTGCTGCAAAATACGCGGTGTCTTTTTCCATGATTTTGACAGCATAAGGATTTTTAGTCATCATGGAAGAATCTTTTTTCTCAAAGATTTCACCATATCCTCCTTTCATATATCTCCTTTCTTTCGGATCATCAAGCTTTACATTTCCAGTCGCTTTTCCAAAACCTGTGATCTGGTTGAAATACATATCATCACCGGTAAGGATTTTGTCATTATAAAAGATCTTGGAATTCTTATTCAGGAAAGCTTCTTTGGTTTCCATCCTATAGGTTCCTCTTTCTGTATAAACCCTGTTTTTAGGATTAGCTCTGTTGGTGATGGTAGTAGGTCCAAAAAATTCGGCTACTTTGGTATTCTGATTCTGCTTGATATTAACTCCTTCAATAATGTATTGGGCATTGTCTATTTTCACATTTCCAACAAAATCAATCATTTTGGTATCGAGAAAATAGGTTGCAGACTTAGTATACATTATATTCCCCTGACTATCAGAAATAGTACCTCCCGTATTAAAATAAGCCTGACTAGAAAGTTTATCATAATACAGAATATCAGTTTTAATAGTCTGCTTGGGATCTGTTAAGACAACATTTTTCCGGGCAACACCTTTTTGGGTATTCCCATCATATTCCATTTCTCCTGCTGTAATCACAGAGCCATCTGCATTCTGAAGTTTTGTATTTCCAATTGCTTTGGCAAAGTTTTCTTCACTATAAAGAACAACTTCATCTGCGGTAAGTATAGATCCCTTTTGTTCTATCTGAACATTTCCTACAAAGTATTGATTACCATCATATTTTGTGGGATCTTTAATAATTTTATCTGCGTTGATAAGTTTTATTTTATCTTCAGGTTTCAGGGGCTGTGGTTTTGCAGGTGAAGGAGTCTGTAAATAGGGATCTCGCTTCACAGGCGTCTTGTCCTGCGCCAAACTGAACGTAGAAATAAAGATAAACAGAAAAAGGATTATTCTCATTAATTAGTCATTCTTAGTGCCATAGAAATATAGCGAATGAGAATCAATTTTTACGCCAAATGCTTCTTCAATGGCTTCTTTGATTCCTTGAATTCTTGGGTCACAGAACTCAATAATTTCTTCAATTTCTTTATCAGAGTCTTTTTTGTAGATTACCAGATGGTCATGCTGCTTGTCAAAATAAGACTTTTCATAAGATGAAGAGGTAAGGGTTTTTTCTCCAAACTGATGCTTACGGATTAAACCTGCATCAAGGAAAATCTCAATAGTATTGTAGATGGTAGCTTTAGAAACATGGTATTTCTTCTGCATCATCAGAAGATACAGATCATCAACATTAAAGTGATGATCCATATTATAAATTTCTTCTAATATCGTATATCTTTCAGGCGTGTTTCTGAACCCTTTTTCTAATAAGTAGTTTCTTAAAACATCCTTGATCAAAGCTATATTTTTTTCTTTTTGTACTGTATCCATTAAAAAAATTATCTACAAATTTATTGAATTTTATTTAAATAGATAGTATGGTTAAATATTCCGGGGATTAAGAGTTGTGACGGAAGTACCCAGACTGTTCAATTTTATTATCATAAACAGTAAGTTCTGTAATAGGGGCAGACTCCACTTCTACGTTATGCGAAGATACTCCCCAGGCCTTAAAGTCATCACTTCCTATATACTTCACAAAGTTGTAAATATTAAGGGTAATCTTCTGTTTAACAGTTAAAAGTATATCGTTGATATAGGTGTTATCAATGATAACATACTTCAGATCTGGCGGTATATTATGAGCTCTTAAAGATGGATGACTGCTTCTTGAAGGGATGGTTCCTTCAGCCATTAAATCTTTAAGCACCATATTGAAATAATCATTAATTCTTCGGTCTACTTTAAATCCTAAAAGGAAATTGATCTTATAAACGGTTCCAGGCAGAATTTCATCTACTGTGTATTTGAATGTATATGGATCTTCCTGGTTAACAATACTTAAAATAAAGTAATGATCTGCTCTTTTCGGCTGTTTTTTGATGATGGAATAGATAATTTTGGATTCCACTTCATCATTTCTTTTAGCGCGGCTCAGATAAGCTAAATTGGTGGCATATTTCGGAATGGTTTCATCCAGTTTCATATCCTTAAGAATAGAAACATATTTTTCTATTTTCACATATTGGATAAAATTAGCTTTAATTAATCTTCCGTTATACCATGCGTACATACATACGGCAATAAATCCACCTAATACCATTGTTAACCAACCTCCGTCTACAAACTTGATTACATTGGCATAGAAGAATCCCGATTCCAGGAAAAGATATACAACCGCAAAACCGGCAATAAAAACTTTATTGACCCTTGTACGGCTCAGCCAGAATAAAAGAAGGATTGTTGTCATCAGCATCGTAATGGTGATTGTAAGCCCATAGGCTGCTTCCATACTTTCTGATTTCTGGAAGAATATAACCACTACAAAACAGAAAGCCATCAACCCCCAGTTAATTCTTGGGATATACATCTGTCCTTTAACTCCTGAAGGGTATTCAATATGCTGATTAGGCCAGAAAGAAATAGACATTGCTTCTGAGAACATGGTAAATGAACCGGTAATTACCGCCTGACTGGCAATAATTGCCGCTGCAGTTGCCAGAATTACACTTGGTAAAACAGCCCATTCCGGCATGATTCCAAAGAAAGGATTTACTCCGTTGTGTACCTGATGATAATTATCCAATAACCAAGACCCCTGTCCTAAATAGTTCAGGATAAGCATAAGCTTAACAAAAATCCAACTGATTCTGATATTCTTTGCCCCACAGTGTCCTAAGTCTGAATATAAAGCTTCCGCTCCTGTTGTACACAGGAATACGGCTCCCATAATGACAATGGCACTGGATGAATGTGTAATGAGATTATAGGCATAGATCGGATTGAAAGCTCTTAAGATTTCAATGTGGTCAAAAATATGCATTGATCCCGAAATTCCTAATACCAGGAACCACGTCACCATCACTGGTCCAAAGAATTTACCAATAGATGCGGTTCCAAACTGCTGTACAACAAAAATTATGAATAAGATGACTAAAGTAATGAGGACTACTGGAGTTTCTGGATTGTAGATTTTTAATCCCTCAATTGCAGACATCACCGTTAAGGAGGGAGTGATTACACTATCTGCGACGAGCGTGGATGCTCCAATAATGGCGACTACGTACAGCCATTTTTTCTTGAGTTTTTTTACTAGTGAATACAGTGCAAGAATTCCACCTTCACCCTTGTTATCTGCTCTTAAAGCAATAATCACATATTTCAGGGTAGTCTGAAGCGTCAATGTCCAGATGATACAGGATAATGCTCCTTCAATGTATTCATCAAATGGCATGGTAGCGCCGTCTTTTCTTGCGTTCACAATCGCTTTCATTACGTAAAGCGGTGACGTACCTATATCTCCGAAAACGATCCCGAGAGAAACGATAACGCCTACAAATGAAAGCTTCTTTAAGTCAAAGTGATGACCGCCTTCTGTAACTTCTGCCATATCAGCCAATTTATTTTTTTAAAAGCGCAAATTTATATCAATTTTATGACCCCAAGAACTTTTCTTCATGAATATAATAAATGAAAAAACTTCCTTTCGGAAGTTTTTCTCTATAATCTATCATTATTTTACGTACATCGCTTTTTTGATTTCCTCTTTTACTTTTTCAAGTTTAGGGAACCACTCTGCAAATAATGCAGCAGAATAAGGTGCAGGTGCATCAGGAGTCGTAATTCTCTTGATTGGAGCATCTAAATAATCAAATGCTTTTTGCTGTACCATATAAGTAATTTCAGAAGATATAGACGCAAATGGCCAAGCTTCTTCTAAAATCACCAATCTGTTTGTTTTCTTTACAGATTCTAAAATAGTGTCAAAATCAAGAGGACGAACAGTTCTAAGATCGATAACCTCAACAGAGATTCCTTCTTTCTCCATATCTTCAGCTGCCTGCATCGCTAATTTCATGATCTTACCGAAAGAAACTAAAGTAACATCCTTACCTTCTCTCTTTATATCTGCTTTTCCTAATGGTAAGTAGTATTCTTCTTCAGGAATTTCCATTTTATCTCCATACATCTGCTCAGATTCCATGAAAATAACCGGATCATTATCCTGAATTGCAGTTTTCAACAATCCTTTCGCATCATAAGGATTTGAAGGAACCACTACTTTAAGGCCAGGAATGTTTGCAAACCAGTTTTCAAAAGCCTGAGAGTGCGTAGCTCCTAATTGCCCTGCAGAAGCTGTAGGTCCACGGAAAACAATTGGGCAGTTCCACTGTCCACCGCTCATCTGACGGATTTTTGCAGCATTATTAATAATCTGATCAATTCCTACTAATGAGAAATTGAATGTCATATACTCTACAATTGGTCTGTTACCATTCATTGCAGCTCCAACAGCAATTCCTGTAAAACCAAGTTCTGCAATTGGGGTATCGATTACTCTTTTAGGACCAAACTCATCCAGCATTCCTTTTGAAGCTTTGTATGCACCATTGTATTCTGCAACTTCCTCCCCCATTAAAAAGATGGATTCGTCTTTACGCATTTCCTCGCTCATTGCCTGTGCAATTACCTCACGAAAAGTATATTCTGCCATATTTATTCGAAAAATTTAGACTACAAAAATAGTGTTTTTTTATTATACACATAATAAAAAGGCATCTCATTTGAAGGAAGTTTCTTAATATTAAGAATAATTTAAACTCAGAGATTTCTGAAAAGAAGGACCCTGAAAGCTATTGAAGCCTGAGAGAACAATTAGAAATTAATTTTTAATAATTCCCGACACCTTCATCTCAAAACGTTCCAGGGATAAGAGATTTTTCCGGGTATACTAAAAAATGACATTCCATTTCTGAAATGCCATTTTAAAATTCTATTTAAACTTATATTAATTAGCTTTCTCCCAAACCTGGGTTCTTCCTAATAATGATAATCCTAAATACCCTCTTACATTAAGCTTATCTCCGCTCTTTGTAATGGTACATTTGTAAGTTTTTCCCGTTTTAGGGTCTGTGATATTACCTCCTGTAAATTCATCACCTTCTTTTTTTAATCCTCTGATGATTTCCAGTCCTACAATTGGTTTTCCTTTTCTGTCATCTTTACAAGCGGTACAGTTAGGCTCAGCCGGTTTTATCAATAACTGAGAAACTTTTCCGTAATACTTTCCGTCTGACTTCTTGAAAATCTCTACAATAGATTTAGCCTGTTTGGTTTCATCGTCTATCGTCTTCCACTTTCCTTCTATCTGTGCGAATGTCATCACACCAAATAAAGAAAGCGCGAACGTGAACATTATTTTTTTCATATTTCTTATAGTTTTAATTTTAATACAATATACTTTTCTATGTATTGATAAAAATATAAATTAATTCTTAACGAACAAAAACTTTTATTATACAAAGCATAAAAGACCTGGTAAATGAATTTATCTAATTCAGCTTTCTATTAATCACTCTGTCCATATAATCCTGATACCACGCTTTTGCTGTTTGTTTTCCTTGTTCTACTTCAGGTGTTTTTAGCTGGCCAATCAGGTTCTTTTCAAGAGCAAGGTCTGTTTTATCATATACACCCACAATATCCTTGCCATCAAAACGGTAAATATAATTTCCGATGATGAATTGTTCGTTGTTTCCATCCGAATTCACCATAATACCTGGATATTTTTTATCACTTACCAGACTTCTCCCCCAGCTTCTGATTGGTTTATTGTAGCCAATCAGGTCTGCTAATGTTGGATAAATATCTATTTGCTGAGCTATCTCAGTATTTTCACCTTTAAGCTGATAGTCTGGATTTGGAGAATAGAATACCAACGGAACAGCGAAACGGTTCATCGCTTTTTCATACTCCGGATAATAGATCTGATTCGTATGGTCTCCCGTAAAAACGAAAATCGTATTATGGAACCATGGTTGCTTTTTAGCCGTTTCAAAATATTCTTTAATGGCATAATCCGTATATTGTATAGGTTCATGCATTTCTATTTTTCCTTTTTTGAATTTCCCTTGATATTTTTCCGGAATTTTGAATGGATGGTGAGAAGACGCCGTAAACACAGTGGTCATAAAAGGCTGCTTCTTTCCTACATTTTTAGCAAAATACTGAAGAAATGGTTCATCCCAGATCGCCCACATTCCATCAAAATCTTCATCGTGGTTATATTCTGTTTTGCCAAAATAGTGTTTAAATCCTAAAATGTTCCCAAATCCTAGGAATCCCATAGAACCATTAGGAGCACCATGATAAAAAGAAGTGTCGTATCCCAGATCATTACATACAGAAACAATAGACTGTATTTTCTGATTAGAATATGGAGATCCTGTAAAAGCATCAGTAAGACTCGGAATTCCCGCCAATACACTACTCATACCATGAATAGACTGTCTCCCGTTCGCAAAGCTATTTGGAAAAATAAGACTCTGAGCTGCCAGACTATCCATAAACGGAGTATAAGAAATGTAGTCTTTTATATTTTTATCTTTATTAAAAGCTCCTGAGTATTCTCTGCCAAACGATTCTACAATGAAAATAACAATATTGGGACGGTTTTCTATCTTTCTGTCATATTGTTTATAAGGCTGGACATGGTCTTTTATATATTTTTCATCTACAAAATGAACCTCCTTAAAATTGTTGGTATTTAAAGTCCTGAAAAATGAAAATGTACTGTTCAGTACCACATTTCCCTGCAATGGATTGGTTACAAAACGGGTAGCATCCACCATATTGATAGGTCTTGTACTGTGTTTGAAATCTCCTCTGATTCCGCCTACCACTAAAACAACTGTGATACACAAAGTAACTATAGAAGACAAGAAGTATGGAAGCAATTGAGTAGGTTTTGTTTCATCAACCTTCACTTTTTTATAAAGGAAAACCCACAATCCCATTAAAATAATAAACCAGATCAGAACAAAAGGATGCTGCTGAACAGAAATCATCAGGGTCTGTGAAACATTAGACTCATGCTCGGCTACCTGAAACACTGCTGAAGTAAGTCTCGACTGGGAAAATTTATAATAAATAAAGTCTCCGAAATTCATTCCATATGCTACTCCGTTCGTCAGAAAATAAACCCAGAAAAGGAGTTTCTGAAATCCTTTCTTTGTATTGATGACTAATGGAAGGAGACTTAACAGTATAAATAAGGCATTCACATACAAAATAGCTGTGGTATCGAAGGCTGTACCGTGATATGCCAGTTTAAGATACTCTGAAACAGAGTCTACCTTAATGAGGTCTTTATTAAAGTACCAGAATAAAAGTCTTGCGATCTGATAAAAAACATAGGCTAAAAAAATTCTGTAAAGCAGTGCCAGAACTTCCTGTTTTCTAAATCCTTTTAAAAATTTCATGGGACAAATTTACATCAAAATCACTTTATGGCGTTTTTTAGTGCATATTATTTTGAGTTAGAATTTTTAAAAACTGTAATTTTGTACTTATGGATTTTATAAAGAATAATCTGGCTAATGCCTTGACCCTGGCTAATCTGTTTGCAGGCTGCGTGGGTGCAATACATCTTATTTTAGGAGACTATCAAACCACGGCAATATGCCTTATCCTCTCCTCTATTTTCGATTTCTTTGACGGATTTGTAGCCAGAGCCGTAAAATCAAACTCCAACCTGGGACTTCAACTCGACTCTCTTGCCGATATGGTGAGTTTTGGGGTTATTCCTGGATTAACAATGTATAAAGCTCTTGAACCATTTGGAGCAGAACTTCTTGGAATACATTTTCCTTTTGAAATTAAATATATAGGATTAGTAGTAACCGTTTTCTCTTGTTTAAGGCTTGCTATTTTCAATCTGGATGAGGAACAGAGATATTATTTCAAAGGTTTAAATACACCTACCAATACTGTTCTCTTGTTCGGTTTGTATTATGCTTTTAAAGAAACCGGGACTTTCAGTTTCCTGTTTGACAATGCATTACTTCTTATCATCCTTTCGTTCCTTACTTCATGGCTTCTGATCAGTCCTATCAAAATGATGGCAATGAAGTTTAAGTCCAAAACTCTAAAGGACAACTATCCAAAAGTAGTATTATTGCTGGGTGGAATTGCGATTCTTGTGATCTTCCAGATTGTAGGAATTCCAATGCTGGTCATCTATTATATATTGGTATCGCTTATTTTTCAAAGACAATTAAAATAGAAGCCAAATAACCTTTTATTTTTAAATAAATACATATTCAAATTATTATTGATTAACATGAATTTAAAACTCCATAAACCACTTTGTATTTTTGACCTGGAAACTACAGGAACCAACATCGGAAAAGACAGAATTGTTGAAATCTGTATTTTAAAAGTAAATCCTGATGCTTCCAGAGAAAGCAAAACATGGCGTGTGAATCCTGAAATGCTGATTCCAAAAGAAAGCAGTGAGATTCACGGAATCTATGATGAGGATGTAAAAGATGCTCCAACATTCAGAGACATTGCTTCTAAAGTGATGGAAATGATTACCGGCACTGATCTTGGCGGATTCAATTCCAACAGGTTTGATGTTCCTCTTCTAGCTGAAGAATTGCTAAGAGTGGGAATGGATTTTGACCTTAGCAAATTCAGACTGGTAGATGCACAGACTATTTTCCATAAAAAAGAACCTAGAAACCTTGGAGCTGCCTATCAGTTCTATTGTGGAAAAACTTTAGAAAATGCCCACTCTGCAGAAGCTGATGTATGGGCTACTTTTGAAGTTTTGGACGCTCAGGTTGGAAAATATGACGATATACCAAATGAAATAGCGCCATTAAGCGAGTTTACATTCCATAATAAGAATGCCGATCTTGCAGGATTCATAGGTTATAATGATAAACAGGAAGAAGTTTTCAACTTCGGAAAATATAAGGGACAGGGAGTAAAAGCTGTCTTCCAGAAGGATCTTGGATATTTCGGATGGCTGCAGAATGCTGACTTTCCATTGTACACCAAGAAAGTTTTCACAAAAATTCAACTTTCAAGCAAATTTTAAATATGTCTGATCTGGTTCGCTTTAAATTTTATGAAACTGCCCTTGAAGCTAACAGGGACAAACAGATTCTGGCTGAAAACGGAATCAATAGTTTCATTGCGAATGAACAGCTTATCCAGTCGGATTGGCTGCTTTCTCAGGCTGTAGGAGGAATCCAGCTTCAGGTTTTTGAAGAAGATCTGGAAAAAGCAGGTAAGGTTCTTCAGGACTATAAAGACAATGAGCAATATTCATTGGAGGTAGAACACACTATTGAAAACCCGGAATTTGATTTTGTATGTCCTAAATGTGGCTCCAATCATATTTACAGAGATGACAGGGCGACCAGCTTTTTCGGAATTTCTTTTCTGACGAGCCATAAGTTTGTGTGTTATTATTGTGGCAATGAATTTACCCATGAATAAGTACAAGATAAATATTTACATTAATAAAAAGATTGCTTCGTTCTTTGCATGACGCAGTCTGAAATAAATAAAGAATTATGAAAATCATTTGCATTGGAAGAAACTACAGCGAACACGCTAAAGAATTAGGAAACGAAATTCCGGAGAATCCTGTTATTTTCATGAAGCCGGATACAGCCGTTTTAAAGGGAAATGATTTTTATATCCCTGAATTCTCCAATCATATCCACTATGAGCTTGAAGTAGTGATAAAAGTATCTAAAGGAGGAAAATACATTCAGAAGGAAACGGCTCACAAACATTATGAAGAACTTAGCTTAGGAATTGATTTTACAGCCAGAGATCTTCAGAGTGAATTAAAATCCAAAGGGCTTCCATGGGAGCTTGCTAAAGGATTTGATGGTTCCGCAGTAGTAGGAAACTTCTTCAAAAAAGACGATTTTAATCTCAATGATCTTTCTTTTTCATTGCTAAAAAATAAAGACAAAGTTCAGGATGGAAACACAAAGGATATGCTCTTCCATTTTGATGACATCATTGCTTTTGTCTCTCAATATTTTACTTTAAGAGTAGGTGACCTTATCTACACAGGGACCCCGAAAGGAGTTGGAAAAGTAGATGAAAATGATATTCTGGAAGCTTACCTGGGTGAAGAAAAAATCCTTGATATCAGAATATTGTAAGTATTTAACATAAAAGTTTGGTAAATTTTTCATATCTTTAGATAACAAAATGAAAGGTTATGATAAATATTATTTTACCCGTAGATTTTGGGGACAAAACTGACCAATTGGTGGACGGTGCCATAAAATTTGCAAAACAACTTAATGGTAGAATTTACCTGATCCATGTTGCTCCATCAGATATCGGCTTTGCCATTGGAGATATGGGATTTCAATATTTTCCGGAAGTGGAAGCAAACGAAATCAGGGAAGAGCTGGTTCAGCTTAATAAAATAGAACAAAGAATCATTGCCCATGATATCGATTGTGAGCACCTTTTAAAACAAGGGCTGGCAAAAGATATTATCCTCGAATATGCCAAAGAAAAAAATGCAGATTATATTGTAATGGGATCACATGGAAGAAGCGGAATCTATGATGTATTTGTAGGAAGTCTTACCAAAGGACTCACAAAAAGTTCAAATGTTCCGGTTTTGGTACTTCCGATCCACGACTAAGTAAAAGAAAATTTTAATCGTTAGTATAAAAAAACCGATCAAATAAATTATTTGATCGGTTTTTTACTATATAACCAATTAATTAACCTTCTTTTTTGTAGATATTCGGATCGTAGTAAGGGTGCTTACCTTCCGTTGGAGAATAATAGTCTTTATCTTTGTCACCACCTAATGTTACAACCAATACGTAACACCAGTAAATGAATAATACACAGCAAACTGTAAATAAAATCCAGTTTAAAACATTTCCGAAAGTATCAAAGAATGCGAAACTCGATTTGAAAACTTTGCTTAAGAATAGAAAGAAAGACGTCATTATTTTCCTTTTTTAAATTAACTTTGTACAAATTTATAAAAAATGTTTAAATTACTTTCAAAAGAAAGCAATATTTTTTCAATTCCTGTTTATATTGGTTGTCTTCTTTTAGTCGTTGTAATATTTAACATATTGAATTTCAACACTTATGAAGCAATTATAGCCGGAATTACATTTTTAGGAATTGCCTTGGGATATTTTTGTTTTCACAGTATTGCTCTTAATTATCAGACCCATCTTCCCTTATTCTTATATACATTTTTTATTTTTGGCCTGTACCCGGGTAATTTAGACATAGGAATTGCAGTTTCGCTGCTTACCAATTCATTCCTGATCTTGCTCTTAACAAGTGCTGATGAAGATATAAGGAAGAAATCATATGTATTGGTAGGTGCCATTGTTGCACTGAATTTCATTTTCCTGCCCACCACCTGGCCAATGGCTGTTTTTGTTATTATTCACGTGGTAGCTACCTCTGCCAAAGTAGGTTTAAATCTGTTCAGATTCCTTTTAGGGGTTATTCTGATTGCATTCAGTTATTTTTCGGTGATGTACTTTGTGCAGTTCACTTCATGGAATATTGATTATTTTCCGTTTGGAAAGATGAAGCCGGTAACAGATTATATGGAATTATTGCCTTTGATTCCGGTTGCCATAATGCTTATTTATGCAGTATATGACCATTTTCAAAATTATAATAAGAAAAGTCCGATAAGCAGATATAAATATACTTTTCTGCTGGTTTTTTCCCTCGCTCAACTTGTCACCATCATCTTATATATGAATAAAAGCTATGAATATTTACTGTTGCTGGCATTTCCGTCAAGCATTATTCTGAGCAGGATGATGAGATTTTTACCGAAATACTGGATGCAGGAGGTGAGCTTATGGCTTATTATTTTGAGTTTACTTACCTTTAAAGCAGGTACAGTTTTTGATTTATTTTAGAAAATTATGATTCAGATAGACGATAAATTGATTTCTGAGGAAATCTTTTCCGAAGAATTTGTGTGCAACCTTAGCAAATGCAAGGGTGCATGTTGTGTGGAAGGTGATGTAGGAGCTCCATTGGACAAAGGTGAGCTTGAAATACTGGACGGTATTTTTGACAAAATCAAACCTTATCTTACTCAGGAAGGCATCAAAGCCCTTGAAGAGCAAGGTACATGGACTACTGATCCGCACGACGGAATGTATGTTACTCCCATGGTGGAAAACCGTGAATGTGCTTATGTAACTTTTGATGATAAAGGAATCACTAAATGTGGTATTGAAAAAGCGTACGAAGATGGAGCAGTAGACTGGCAAAAACCTATTTCATGCCACCTTTACCCTATCCGGGTTACAGAATACTCTGCATTCACTGCTCTAAATTATCATGAATGGAATGTATGCAGCGACGCCTGTACGCTTGGAAAAGAGCTTCAGGTTCCTGTTTATAAATTCCTGAAGACCCCATTGATCAGAAAGTATGGTGAAGAATTCTACACAGTTCTGAGCGGAGCTGCTGACGAATGGAAGAAGGAATATGGTTCTTAACCGATCCATATTTGAATACAATAATAAAAACCGCAGAGAGATCTGCGGTTTTCTTATTTCTTCCTGTAAATAAAAATGAATTAGTGCACTGTTTCTGCTTTCTTGGTTTCATCTTTTTTAGCCTTTTCCCAACCATCTTCCGGCATTAGTATTGCTACACTTTTTTCTTTTGTAAGGTATTTTTTAGCAACATCCTGAAGGTCTTTTACAGTAAGTGCTTTTACTTTATCCGGATAATTCAGAATATCGTATTTATCACTTCCGTCCAATTGATTTTGGGCAATTCCCTGTAACCAGAATCCATTGTCTTTAAGGCTTGTTTTATATTCGTTGTATTCACCTTCTTTATATTTATCCAGATCTTTTTGCTCAGGACCTTTATCTATAAATTTTTGTAATTCGGCCATTGCACTTTTTGTAAGCCTATCTGCATTTTCAGGACCACAAGGGAAATTAACACTAAAATCATAAGCACTGTACGGGATTTTACTGAAGCTTCCACTTGCACCTCCGCCGTAAATACCGCTTTCGTCTTCTCTTAGTTTTTCAAGAACTTTAATCGTAGCTACTTCTCCAAGAGCTGAAAGTGCCATAGCTTCCTTCTCATTATAAGGAGCTTCTCCACTGTAAGAAATTGTTACAAGACTCTTCGGCTCTTTTCCTTTTTTATAAACCTTTGTATATCCTCCTTTCACAGGTCTGTAACCTGTATCTTTAAATGTTGATGATTTTCCTGTTGCAGGAAGTGAAGCAATATACTGCAGGACTTCATTTTTAAGCTGCCCTTCATCTATATTCCCCACAAAATAGAAGTGAAAATTACCAGCATTGGCAAATTTCTGTTTGTAGATATCGTAGGCTTTCTTATAATCTGTATTCACCCAATCTTTTTCGGTAGGCTCAAGTCCGGTAAATCTTGGATTTTTCTGATTGATAAATTTAGAGTATTCATTAGAAAAGTAGTATTGCGGATCTGAATCCACATTCGTCAGCATTGCGGATTTCTTTATTTTATAAGTGTTGAATGCTTCAGGGTTATAATTTAAGTCTGTAAAGCAAGCATAGATCAGCTCCATAGCTGTCTTCAGATCTTTTTTCGAACTTGTTCCTGAAATACCATCTGTAAGTCCACCTACATAAGAGCTTGCACTCATCTGTTTTCCTGCAAGATAGTGTGTAAGATCTGTCTTTGAAAGCCCGCCTAATCCAGCTTCCAGCAAAGCATCAAATGCGAATTTTGTTTTATTGTAATCGGCATCCGGAATGACAGACACTCCTCCCAGGCTTATTCCTGCAAAAACAATCTCATCATCTTTAAAATCTGTTTTTTTGAAAGTCACTTTAGCTCCGTTGTTCAAAGTCCAGGTGGTAGTTCCTAATTTGTTGTCCGCTTCTACTTTAGTAATTTTCCCTTCTGATTTAAAAGGCTTTACTAAGCTCTCCGTTTTTGTTTTTTCTTCATAAGGTTTAAGATCAGCCATTTTTACGGCATCAAATGTGTTCAGGACCATAACCTCTGTTGGCATGGCAATATTTTCCTTTTCTGGCCCTGTAATCACGATTACCCTGCTGTCATCCTTTACAAGCTTTTTGATAATTCTATTTGTCTGTTCCAGAGCTATGGTTGGAAGAACTTCTTTAATATGCTCGTATCCCCAGGTAATTCCAGGTATTGGTTCCTGTCTCAGGAAATGGTTCACAAAACCATCTATAAGCTCACCACTTTGGTTTTTGTCTTTGTTGTTGTAAGCCCATTCATAAGAGGAAAGCATCTGGTCTTTTGCTCTGTCCAGTTCAGATTGGGTAAATCCGAATCTTTTGGCTCTTTCCACTTCTTCCAAAAGAACTTTCAGCGCATTCAGCTGATCACCGTCTTTTGTAGCTGCTGATCCCTGAAATGCTTCTTTGCTTCTTGCATAAGTTCCTCCATGGTAAACCGAACCATAAGTAAAAGGTGGGGTCGCAGAGTTAACCAATTCTGCCAATCTGCTGTTCAGCATAATATTTACAAGACCTTCTACAATACTTTGATCATACTGCTGAACTGTTACATCCGGTTGGTACATTTCAGAATCTTTGATAATGAACTGCACTCCGGAACCTGTAGCATCAGGATCTGTCTCGATGGCTACCAGCGCTTCTTTATGCCCCGGAAGATCAAAAGATTTTCTTTCTCTGGGGTTTGAAGGGTTTTTATATTTACTGAAATTAGTCTTTATTTTTTTTTCTATTTCATCTACATTGATATCTCCTACTACTACAATTGCCATCAGATCGGGTCTGTACCAATCCTGATAAAATTTTCGGATAAGATCTGGTTCGAAATTTTCCAGGACTTCTTTTTTACCGATTGGAAGTCTTTCTGCATACTGTGATTTGTATAAAAGTTTTGGAAGATATTTATCCATCATTCTCTTATCCGGTCCAAGACCTAATCTTAATTCTTCCAGTACCACTCCTCTTTCTTTATTGATTTGTTCATCAGAAAGCGTTGCGTTAAATGCCCAGTCTTCTATTACTTTCAGACCAGCATCCAGATTTCCTGGTTTATCCAATGGGACAGGAAGCATATAAACGGTTTCATCAAAGCCGGTATAAGCATTAAGGTGTTGCCCAAATTTTACTCCGATAGATTGCAAAAAGTCTACTAACTTATTGTCCGGAAAATTTTTAGTCCCGTTGAAATTCATGTGCTCCATGAAGTGCGCCAATCCTCTCTGATTTTCGTCTTCAAGAATAGATCCGGCATTGATTGCCAGACGGAACTCTACTTTTTTTTCTGGTAAAACATTCTTTTTAATGTAGTACTTCATTCCATTGGAAAGAGTACCGATTCTTAGGGACGGATCCACAGGGATGTTTTGTCCATAGACATTGATAGACATCAGGAAGATGACTGAAAACGAAGATAATATTTTTTTCATCTGCATTATTTTTTGACGCCTCAAAAATATCGATTCTCTCTGCAATTCGCCTTTTACTACTGGGTTAAATTCGAGTTAAAAAATTTAAATATTACAAAATGAAAATATACAATGTCTTTTATATTATTTAAAACAGTTTTTAATTAAAAACATTCATCAATTAATTAAAATAGACTAATTAAAAATAATACCATTTACTTCATTTATCCTGAAATTAAGGTAATCTATCATTATATTATTCATCCAAACCAAAAAAACCATTGTATTTTACAATGGTTTTTTAATTTTGATTAAAAAATTTAAATCGCAATCCTGATTTCTGAAATTCAGCAATAGCACTTTTAGCCTAAAAAACCGGGAATTCCCGGTTTTGATCACTTAAAAAGTAATTTATTATTTAAAATCTGCATCCGTTACTCCGGAATTAATTGTAATCTTAGTGGTTTTAATATTCACTTTCTGACCTCCTCCTTCTGCATCTACATCAGCAGGGAATTGCAATCCGTCTACTGTCATATAACTTTTTATCGTTACATTTCCTTCTCCGGCAATCGTTTTATATAAAAGTCCTGTAGCAGTATCAAAATAAAATTTTCCTTTATCGGAAGACAATACATTATAGTCTTTACCATCCAGTTTTTCTACTGCAACATTTTGAAAAGTAGCTCCGTCAAATGCTAATGCATCCACTGGTTTTGCTTTTTTCAGTTCTGCTACTTTATCTGCAGGAATTGCAGTTTTGCTTCCCATCTGGTCAAAATATCCTTTTTCTCCATCAAAAAACTGGACCATCTGCTGTCCCATAAGCGACTGTACAGACTTGAATTTGTTTCCCATTTTTTTGGTAGTCATAGTAATTTCCATTCCCTGAGCAGACATAGTATTTTCCATATAAAGAGTTTTTACCCCTTCTAATTTTTCTTTTCCTCCTAATGCCTTAAAGTAATTATCCAGAACTTCTTTAGCCGTTGTTGTAGATTTTACAGCCTCTGTTTTTACAGAAGCGGCATCTTTCTTCTGAGCTGCTGCCGGAACAGAGAAAAGTACGGCACAGAAAAATGGAATGATGATCTTTTTCATAATATGTAATAAGTTTATGATGTAAATATAGGAATATTGACGGACATGAATACATTATGGGTCATGAGTAATCAGTAATGAAGAAATATAAAGATAAATAGTTAGTTCAGAAGCCTGAGGTAAAGAATATAAAGAGAACAGGAAAGGTCGAAAATAAAAAAACCGTCAAAAAATTGACGGTTTTGAAATATTTATATCTGAATATAATTATTTTTTAAGCTCTTCTAAAAATTCGTCGTGAGAAATTTTAGTTTCTTTTTTGCTAGCTTTTTCAAGAATTACATCTTTTAATTTAGCCATCGCTACTTCAGAAGAGATTTGTCTTACCTGCTCCTGATCTTTCAACATTTCAACAGCATATTTTTGGATCTCTTCATCTCCTAAGTGGTGGATTCCGTAGATAGCCAATTGGTTTTTCACTAATTGCTCAGCTTGTGCCAATACATCAGCATAGTCAAGGTTGATTTCGTTATCAGTCATCAATTTACCTTCGATGATCTGGTATCTCAACTGGTTTTTCTCGTTTTCAAGAATTTCTTTTGCCTGCTCTTCAGACTGGATATTCTGGTTAGAGAATATTAACCATTTTACTAAGAAAGTTTCAGGAAGTGCTACTTCTTCTTTTTCAGTAACCTGCTCCAATACTTTATTCACGAAGTGAACGTCAGCATTTTGTTGGAAATACTCGTCTAATTCAGTCTTAACTTTGTCTTTAAGCTCGTCTTCAGATGTGATGTTTCCTTCTCCATATACTTTGTCGAATAACTCCTGGTTAAGCTCAGCTAAGTCTAATGAATAGAAGTCTTTTACTTTAACTTCAACTTCATTGTGGTGTAGGTGCTCTACTTCTTCTTTGCTGAATCCTAATTCTTTAGCTAATTCTTCATCACCTGCAAGAGTTTCTTTAGTTACTTTTACAGATCCATCCATTTTTAAAGCTTTTACTAATTTGAAAGCTTCTTTGTTTTCACCTGTAATGGTAACGTTCTTTGGGTGGTGGTGGTGTTCTCCTTCAGCATCTTCTTCTACAACCTGAGAAACTTCTAAAGCGATGTAAGAATCTTTAGTGATTTTATCTTGAGGAACCTGCTCAGCGAAACGCTTCTGCATGTTTTCAATACTCTTGCTGATTTCTTTGTCAGAAGCTTCTACTTTGTAGTGAGGCGCTTCATATTTAGCTAAATCTATAGTGAATGCAGGCTCATATCCTACTTCGAAAGCAACTGTTACCTGATCAGCATTGTAATCTAATTCGTTTACAGGCTGAGGAATAGGCTGACCAACTAATCTTAACTTGTTTTCGTTAACATAGCTGTTCAATGCATCAGAAACCTGTCTGTTGATTTCTTCAAATGCAATTCCTGCTTCATATTGTTTTTTAACCATACTCAAAGGCACTTTTCCTTTTCTGAATCCAGGAACTTGCGCATTTTTAGCATAATTAATCAATTGCTTTTCTACTTTTTCTTTGTAGTCAGATTTCTCCAATGTTACAGTAAGTAATGCACTTACATCATCATGGTTTTGTGCGGTAACCTTCATTATCGATTAAAATTTTAGGTTGCAAAAATATGAATTTTTTATGAAAATCACTCATTTAAAATCAACTAATACAGCCAAATATTGTTAAATAAAAAAACCACTGAAAAAATCAGTGGTTCTCCCAAATTAATATGACGATATGTATGCCCTTTTTCTTTGAAGAGCTTACTTCTTAATTAATGAAAATCAATAAAGATATCTACATCACTTTCCCCTCCTACAGTACTTCCCTGCTGGTTATCTGCTGAAGGCGAGTTGTCATTCACGGCTGTTGCTCCGTGTACAAGAGTAATGTTTGCTTTACCTGCTGCAGCCGTAGCTACAGTCCATTCAGTTTTAAGTCCCAATTTCTTACCATCAGTTCTTACCACATCATCAGCCGTTCTTTTTACTTTGATATCTGCTCCAGAGAATTTGTAAGTAACAAAGTGCATATCTTTTTCTTCTATAATTTCTTCTGCATCATGGTAATGATCTCCGTGTTTAATCTGGAAATTAACATCTATAGCATATGTTGCTCCCTGAGTAAGATGAAAGTGGTCTTTTGTCTGGCCGTTAGTAACGGTTACAGTCTGCTTGGCTCCATCAGCTTTATTAATAGCTGTCACAATCACCTGCCCCACCTCTTCATGCTCATGAATATCTTCAGGAATATCATTATTCCCGTCACGGCAGGAAAACAATAAAACAGCAGCGAATAATAAAAGTGATATGTTGAATAATTTTTTCATTGTAATTTAAATTTTAAGAGTTAAAAATTGTATTTAAGAGTAACCACAAAGTTTCTTCCCGGTTCCGGCATATAATATCTCAATCGGTTAAGATACTCCTTGTACTCTTTGTTAAAAATATTGTTGATTCTGAAATTCAGATTCATGTTTTTGAATAGATCTGCACCAATAGATGCGTGAAATATCGAAAATCCGGCAGGAGGAGTACTGTAATCTATTATTTTAGTTACCATTTCTCCATCCTCAATAAACTGTACAGACTGATCTCTGATAGGGAAACGATTTTGTTTAAATACATTTTCGTTTTCCAGTCTGATATAGAAATTGGTTGGTTTGTTCAGTTTCAATTCCAATGAATTTCTAAGATTCATAGGCATCATGAGAATAAGAGGTTCATTGTTAGTCAAATCATCTCCTCTCAGTGCACTGAAGCTGGTTGTCCATTTCAGATTATCCAGAATATTAAGCTGTGCATCAGCATCTATTCCGTACATTCTGGCTTTTACCTGCTGATAAGCCCAAACGGCAAAGGTTCCTCTGCTTGTATTCTGGATTTCCACCGGCATTTGATTAATGAAACTATCAGAGAAAATAATATATGGATTTGCTTCTACCTGCAAGCCTTTCAAAACATTGAAACGACCTGTTAATGAGAGATTGGCATTATAAATTTCCTCTTTTTTAATTCTTAAATCTCCTTTTTCAATAATGGCCGCAGAATGATGAAGCCCATCAGCAAATAATTCTGCCGGGTTTGGTGTTCTGCTCATTCTTGAGAAATTAAATCTGATATCAAAGTTTTTAGAAGGATTATAATTCAACCCTACATTCGCTGAGAAGTTATGATTGTCAATAATTGGTCGAGACAGTGTTCTGCTTCCACTTTCTTTCACATAAAATTGCGGAAAAACGTTTGCATACTTATCGTTCCATTCTTTAGTATCATAATATTTATAGGAATCATATCTGCTGAAATCGTATCTTACTCCGGCTTCTGCATTCAGTTTTGGAGTAAAACGGTATTTAAAAACAGAAAATGCTCCTGCATCATAGCGGTAATAATCGGGAATCAGACGTCTTACTTCTGTCGCCGGGTTAGGATAATTATCCTGAAAACCTGCTGAAATTCCACTTTCCAGACTCCATTTTGAACGCTCTATAAGATGAATAAGACTTGCGGAGTGCGTAATCAGTCTTAAATCCATAGAAGGAGTATCTTTCAGGTCTCCTTTTCTGATATCATATTCCTTACGTCTGTTCAATTGAAAGCTATATTGAAAAGTAATTTTACCAAAATCAGCAAAACGTTTATAAGCAGAAATCTTCGCAATATGATGTTCCACAGTCTGTTTCGGATATCCAATATTATAGCCAAAATCATCCAGAAAATAAGGTTGTCCCAACGTCATTGCTTTATAGATATCATACCCATTTCCAAGGTGTGCACCTCTATAAATTCCAAAATCCTGGTTGGTCCCGCTATAGGAAACATCAAATCCCTGCATAAAACCATGATTCCCGAATGAAAAATTAAAAGAATTCGTCTCTGCTCCGGTATTTTGAAGCGTATGATGCGGAATGTATAAATCTCCCAGCTTCTTATAACTTCCTCCTGCTTTTACAAACCATTCGTTTTCCCAGGATTTAAGCACGTTGGCAGAAATTTCGCCTCCTTTTCCATTGGAAATTCCCGAAAGTTTCACATTTCCCATGATCGTATCCTTCTTTGGCGGGATTGCAGGTTCTAAAAGAACAACTCCTGCCACTCCGTCATTTCCATATTTCAAAGCGGATGCTCCTTTGATGACATCTATATGTTCAAAGTCATTCACATCCACATTGGGTGCATGTTCTGCTCCCCATTCCTGTTCTGCGAGCTTCACTCCATTATTCATGATAGAAATACGGCTTCCATAGAGGCCATGAATCACAGGTTTGGTAATATTATTTCCTGTTTTCAACGCTGAAACTCCTGAAATTCTCGAAAGAATATTCCCCAGATTTTCTGTAGAGTTCCTTTCAATTTCGGCTTTATCCAGCGTTTTCATTACTACAGAACCTTTATTTTTATGGCTTCCATGTAATGTAATGGTTTCTATATCACCCGAGTGATGTTCTAAAATAATGGTAAGATGAAGGTCCTGATCAACTCCTATATTTTCAGTATAATCATTGCAATCAGGATGTTTTGCAATGAGTGTATACTTCCCTGCAGGGACTTTATCAAAGGAAAATGCACCTTTTTTATCTGTTTTTGCTGTAAGGTTCCCAATTTTCACCACTGCATTTTCCAGCATAGTTTTATCATGAAAATCCTGAACCGTTCCTTGTACAGTATACGTTTTCTGTGCACTCGTAAATACCGATCCACAAAAGATCAGCAACAGGCAATATATCAATTTCATTGTAAAATAGATTGATTGATGTACCCTTTTAATGAGGGGTACATTTTCGTTAAAATTTATTGAATGGGTTTAGGTTCATGATACAATGCATGATGTATCACGTAAAATGAATTAATGATAAGAAGCCAAAATGTAAGATTACAGAAATAAGTCACAAGTACTTATCTATAACGAACTACAGCTGTTTTTCAACAACTTTAAACATTAAACTTCAAACCTTGAACATTCAACTCTACAGTATAGAGCCAAAAACCCAATAAGAATGTATTGATTAGGAAATTGTGGGCGGTCCCCGAAGCTGAAAGGTAAATTTGGTCTGAGACCAGATTTTTTCCTGAATCGCGATAATCTGCTTTACTTCGTGCGTGTAATGCTCGAAGCTAAAGCTGAATTCTTCAGGAGCTAATGTGTGTCCGGTCACCAAAAAGTGGCAGGCCAGACAGTCACCTGCTTTCTCTTTAGTAATGGCTTTCGTTATAGAATTTTCGATTTTTTTAAGATTAAACGCCTTAAAATAATCTACAGATTCATGATGGTGAAAGCTCTGAGAAAGCAGCGCAATGAAGTATACTCCAAACAATAGTCTGGAGATAAATACTTTTAAGTTTCTGCTTTCTTTAATCATGGGTCAAAATTATGAAAATAATTTAATTTTCAGCCTAAACTTCTATTAAATTACTTTTACGATTCATTATTGATAAGTAGAAAAGGATTATAATTTGTTACAAAAAAAAGCTTCATAAAGTAAATTATGAAGCTTTTGTATTATTGATTAATCAAGTTGGGTTCCTAAATATTCCCATTCCTGCAGAGCGTTATCCAACTCTTCTTTAGCTTTATTGTATTTTTCTAAAGTTTCATCTGATGGGTTTTCTTTAGCGAAAGAAGCTTCCATTTCCTCTACTTTAGCTTCAAGCTCAGAAATTTTTTCTTCTACCTTTTTGATTTTATTCTGAATATTTTTTTGTTCTTTGCTGACAATATTAGATGCCTGGCTGTTGCTAACAACAGGTTTTTCTTCCACTTTCTTAGGTTCTTCCTTCACATCACTATGAAGTTTTGCTTTTTCTGCAGAAATCTCTCTGATGGTTTCCTTTTGTCTGTACTCAAGATATTCATTGATATCCCCAAGGAATTCTTTCATCTTTCCGTCACGGAATTCATAGATTTTATCACAAAGTCCCTGAAGGAATTCCCTGTCGTGAGAAATTACGATCAATGTACCTTCAAAATTCTGTAAAGCCAGCTTAATGATTTCTTTAGACTGAATATCCAAGTGGTTGGTAGGTTCATCCATAATCAACGTATTGAAAGGACGAAGCAACAGTTTACAAAGTGCCAGACGGTTTCTTTCCCCTCCGGAAAGTACTTTTGTTTTCTTGGAAACGGCATCTCCCTGGAACAGGAAAGATCCTAACAAGTCTCTTACTCTTGGTCTGGTTTCTTCTGTAGCAGCGTCTTCTGCTTCTTCAAGAACCGTTTTGTTCGGTGTTAAAACCTCTTCCTGGTTCTGAGCAAAGTATCCGATGTTTACATTGTGCCCAAGGTTCCAGACTCCTGAATAATCTTTGATATCTCCTGCTAAAATTTTAGCTAATGTCGTTTTTCCCTGTCCGTTTTGCCCTAATAGTGCAATTCTGTCTCCTCTCTGAACGATAAAATCTACATCGTCAAAAATCTGTTTCTGACCATAAGCTTTTCCAAGGGTTTCTGCTTCGAAAATCACTTTTCCAGGAACCATAGACTGTACGAAACGGATATTGAATTTTGAAACGTCTTCATTATCAACTTCAATACGTTCTATTTTATCCAGTTTCTTAATAAGCGACTGAGCGAAAGATGCTTTGGTAGCACTTGCACGGAACTTATTAATATTATCTTCCATTTGTTTGATCTCCGCATCCTGATTCTTTTTAGCCTGAATCAGTTTTTCACGGCGGTCTTCACGCATCACAAGATATTTGGTATAGTTGGCTTTATAATCATCAACCTTCTTATTGTTGATATCAAAAGTACGGTTACAAACAGCGGTCATGAACTGCTTATCGTGACTTACCAGAACAATTGCTCCCGGATAATCTTTTAAGAAGTTTTCCAGCCAGATGATGGATTCCATATCCAGGTGGTTGGTAGGCTCATCGAGAAGCATAATGTCATTCTTTTGAAGAAGCAGTTTTGCCAATTCAATTCTCATTCTCCATCCTCCGGAAAATTCATCAGTAATTTTTTGGAAATCATCGGCTTTAAATCCTAAACCAAACAACACTTTTTCCATATCACCTTCAAGATTGTAGGCATCATGGTTCATTAAAAGGTCATTCAACTCGGTCATTTTATTAATCAAATCCGTGTAAGAATCACTTTCGTAGTCTGTTCTTGTAGCCATTTG
The DNA here is from genome assembly GCF_037572595.1 of Chryseobacterium sp. MYb328. Taxonomy (NCBI): domain Bacteria; kingdom Pseudomonadati; phylum Bacteroidota; class Flavobacteriia; order Flavobacteriales; family Weeksellaceae; genus Chryseobacterium; species Chryseobacterium sp. MYb328. The sequence goes on from NZ_JBBGZQ010000030.1 coordinate 24,470, forward strand.
GTGATTAACCTCTTCAAGCTCATTTTTCCAAGCATTGATTTGCTCGAAAGCCTGCATTGTTTCATCCCAAACTGTTCTTCCTTTTACGAAATCAAGATCTTGCTTCAGGAAACCAATGGTAATGCTTCCTTCTGTTACAACTTCTCCTTCGTAGAAATTAATTTCTTTGGACAGCATTTTCAATAAAGTGGATTTTCCCGCTCCATTTTTACCTACAAGTCCTACTTTATCATCCTTTTTAATGGTGAAATTTACGTTTTGAAATAAATAATTTCCCGAATGATGTAATCCTAAACTTTGAACCGAAAGCATTTTAATTGATAATTAGTAATGAATAATGAATTTTCGGGGGCAAAAATACGGAAAAAGAAATGAATAGCCCAGAAATAAAAAAAGCTGCCCCCAAACAGGCAACTTTTACTTTATCATAAATTGATTTCTGAACAAGATTTATCCCGGAATAAGTGGCGGTGTTTTCTGTCCTGACAGAACCAATCCAATCATATTGCTAAGGATATCTGAAGCTTCCTTATAACTAACCGGAGCAATTCCGTGGCGATAATGTATTTCATCTTCCAATTCTGTTAATGTTATCATATGGGTATTTATCATTATTTTATTCCCGTTTCTAACACTAATCTCGTAATTACAAATATTTAAAAGCTGTTTTGCTTTATCAAGCCATTCCGAAACTGTCATATCAATATTTTTCTTTTTTAATTATTTTTAGAAAGTATTGAGAATTTTCACCAATGACGACCCCGGAGAAATAGTTTCTACAGGAGCTTTTCCTGGAATATTTTCAATACCGTAAGTTGCCGGGATCATCTGTAGATCAAATATTGTATTCTCAGCACTAAACATAAAGCTACAACCTGGATTATTGATCTGATTGGCCATTGATCCGGGAGTAGCATTTGTTTGAGATGCAACTAAAGCTACTCTTTCACTAGGTTTCATACTTACAGTCTGTTGTGGAGCACATGTAAATGCACAGAAGGGTAGGTATTGGAGATCTACTTTTGCAGCAAGCCCTACAGTTAAGGGAGACGTACCTGCTGGCCTGTTATTTTGTACAATGATTACTCCTTCTGAGCCTCCAGGACTTGTACGAAAAGAACCATCCTGATTAAATTCTACCTTTGTCCCTAAAGGGATTTCATCTGAAAGTGCCTGCATGGTAATCCTTGTATTGATATCAATATTTGATTTATTGAAAACATATACTTTATATTTAGGTTCATAATCTATTTCAACTTCCCCAAAAAGAGTTCCATAGGGTATAATAAACCAGGTGGGTACTCCCACAGTGATCTGGTTGTTACCAGTGGCTCCTTTATATCCTACCAGTTTATAATTATTTCTCTGGAGATCATTCAGTATTTCTTTTTGTTGCCCCGTACTAAAATCAAAATTCATTGAAAACAGTGTTAGTTTTTGCATGAGTGTCTTTTCCATTGTTTTAATCTTTGGTGTTCTTACTCTTTTTATGATCAGGCTTTTCAGAGTACGCCTTTGTTCATATTTCTATTGTAAAGCTTATTGAAATGAACAATTTCAAATTAACGGGAATGAGAATCCAAAAACTACAGTATAATGTACCAAATTTACAGTTCAGTAATTATACCTATTGAATTCAAAAAGACATATTATAAAATAAAAGGGAACATCTGAAATGACGCTCCCTAACCTAAAATTTAAAACTAAAAAAGGACTGACATTAATTATCTATTTTATCCAGCCTTGTTGCCGGAGTTTTGATAATTGAACGGGTCCAGATATCATTGTTAGGAACACTGGTTCCATACAGAAAATCGGCTACAAAGCTGTCTTCGGGAAGGTGAAGCTCAGCAGAAAGTCTTGCATGACTTTTCTGATCTACAATTGTACTGCTTGAAACATTCATTCCGTTGTTGAGAAGTTCAACATTTACTTCATACTCGGACCGTTTCGACAAACCGTCTTGATAGAGCCCGAAATTGGCAGCAATATGGATATAATCAGCCAATTTACTGTAATTGTACATTGGTTTTTTATTTATGGAAAGATCTTGTACATAAACTTTCATTTCTTCAAACAAGTTTTGTAATAAAGGATGCCTGTTATAATCTGTCTCCAAATCTTTTCCTGAGATAAACACCTGCGATATTCTATTGGTTTCCTGCAGCATGAGTTTTCCATATAATTTTGAAAGTTCAGTGTAAACTTTATCCCTACTCATATAGGCTTTAGCAAAAGCATCTTTTTTTTCCACTCTAAATCCGGAAAGTAAAGCATCCCAGATTTTACTTCCTTCGGTATCTGTTTTTGTGTTTCTGATGTTTTGAACATAATTTTTCAGATCATCCGTATCAGCAAAATCTGTAGAAATATAAACCGACTGCGGTCCTTCCAGATAGCCTCCTCCAATATCAGCATGAGCTCCCGGAACAAAAATTTCTTTCCAAACAGAAATATGATTCCGAAACTGGTAATCCTGCATCATTTTTGAGTTTTCAAAAAAAACAGTCAGTGGAAAAAAGAATCTGCATTCATTGAGTGCGCAGATATGAAATACATTTTCCACCTGATGAGGAATACTCAGATCGTAGGTATTAAATGGTTTCGATTCTACAGTATCAAAAGCGCCCAAAAATTTCACTTTCATCTTAGCAAAAGAATAGTTTGAAAAAAGCCAGTGACAAAAGGTTCTGGCCAGCATTCCTCCTCTTCCGAAGCCATATAAGTAAAAGTGATACTCACAGTCTTCATCATGAATAATCCTTTGTACAAATTTTTCTGCTTTCTGAAGCTTATCATCTGAAGAATATCCTTTTCCATAAGGTGGATTGGCACATGTAGTCATGGCGAAATTACTGTCTTCCCCACCTGAAACGGTTCCTATTCCTTCAATATATATTTTTTCGTTACCGATAAATAGTTTGTATAATTTATAGATATTGGTGAATGCACCATGATAGCTTTCATTGTTATTCAGTGGTTTATCTGATGAAAGTGCATTTACTCCATTATTTCCCGTGCCGTCAAAGAAAATTCCGACGGAAATCACTCTACTGCCATTCATTCTTTTGTTAATTTTTTATTACAGATCTTCTCTGTACATTTATGTTTTTATTTAAAATCCCTAAAAGAGACATTTCAAAATAACGGAAGAAAGAGCAGTCTGGCTAGAGTGGAAAGTACCAAATAAAAAATTCCGTATTTCTACGGAATCTAATCAAATTTTTTCGAGTGAGTAAATATTGTTGACAATGGCATAAATGACTATTCCCACTGTGTTTTTAGCACCTATTTTTTCCAGAATACGCTGCCTATGGCTTTCAACGGTTCTGGGACTTATAAAAAGTTTTTCTCCTATTTCATTATTGGTAAACTCCTGACAAATGAGCTTTACAACATCTTTTTCTCTTTCAGACAGCTCATCTTCGGTTTCAAAAAGTGAATTTTTCTTAGCTGAACTGTTCATATAGGTAAAAAGCATCTGATGATCTTCAGCTGTAAAGAAAACTCCATTTTTATCTACCATAGTAATCGCGTCAATAAATGTTTTCTTATCCGAGTTTTTAGGAAGAAAAGCAGAAACGCCCAGTTTCACCATATATCCCAGTATAGATGTTTTATAATGAGAAGAAAGGATGATGACTTTAAGATCCGGATACCTGTCTTTAAGAATTTCTACCAGCTCAAACCCATTCATGGGCTTCATCTGGACATCTACAAGTGCAATATCAGGAAATTCTTTTTCTGAGAGGTTTCCCAGAGACTCTATAAAATCAGGTCCGTTATCTGCGGTAAGGCATACAGATATATTTTTTTCATTGGACAGCAGCATTTTCACCCCTTCAAGGATTAGCTGTTCATCATCAATCAATGCTATTTTGATTTGGGAACTCATAATGTTTCGGAATTTTAATGATTAAACGACTTCCTTTATTTAAAAAAGATTTTTTCCATTTGTGAACGGCATTCATCGATTTGATTCTGGATTCAATGTTTTTGATTCCCATCCCTTTTTTCACCTCTTCATACTCGAAACCCTGTCCGTTATCTGAAATAATGACAGCCATATTTTGCGGATAATCTTTTATATAAATCCACAGGTCTGTGGCATTAGAATGTTTGATTACATTGGTGGTAAATTCCTGAATAATCCGGTACAGCTGTACTTCCACAAAGAGATCTTTCTTTTCATATCCGGGCATTACCTGCAAGGAAATATTAATTTTATGGGAAAGATTCGCAATGAGTTCTTCCGCATACAATACGAGTCCCACCGATTCAAGATTCACCGGATATAATGAATGGGAAATGCTTCTGGCTGCATCAATCAGCGAAGACATCTGGCTGTGGATATTTTTTTTGATCAGCTCATCGCCCTTGGTATCAAGATTATTAAGCCATAAAGAAAGAATATTGAGCCTGTTTCCTATATCATCATGAATCATCACAGCCATTCTTTTCCTTTCTTCTTCCTGAGCTTTGATGTTTTCCAATGCCAGTTTTTTCTGATGAAGAACTTCTGCTTCATGCTGTACATTTTTTTCCTTCATAATCCTGCTTATAAAAGCTCTGTAGGCAAGCATAATAAAGGATACTATAACTGCTATGGTAACAATTATAAGGATCAAAAGGTTGATATTTAATGTTACTTCTTTAATCGGATAAAGGTATATATAAGTGAACAGTATAAAATACTTGAAAAGATATTATTGGCACTGAAAAGAATATAATAATTGTTTTCTGAAAGATTAGCAATCTGATGCTGTATGATAAAAATAAATACTGAAACAGAGTAATAGAAAAAAATACTGGCATCTACCCAAAGAAAACGATTCTGATCTGAAGTCTTTTTAATCTCATTAATCAAGGCTATTCCCGAAAGACAGATGATCATGATATTGGAAACTACCTTTGCTATATCTGCATTGGCAGGATAATCAAAACCGTATTTTGAGATCATAAAACCAACTGCAATCGCAGCACTCAATCCCAAGAGATATTTGGGCCAATCCAGTTTTCTGATAAACAAGCCCGTCAGTAAAAAGAATTCTCCGCCAATATAGAACGGATAAAGAAATGAGGTATCATTGAGCCTGAAAATATAAGGCAAAACAAGATTCAACAGTTCAATAAAAAAAAGAAAAGCAATACAATAGAAATACTGCCTTTCTTTATGATTTAATATACGGTATTTAGCAGCTCCCAACACTATAACAGCAAGAAGCAATCCATAGTTTAGGAATAAAATCGTCTTATAAAGATCTGCCATTCCTTAAATTATTATTTTAAAATTCACCTTCCATTCCCGGTATACGACATATAGGTGGACATGGTTTTGCCCAGTCATAGGTATTAGACATCATATCTGCACGTTCTGAATTCTGAAGATTTTGGCGGAAAGAGATAAAAATAAGGGTTACCAACATTTTTCCGTACACATTATTATATTTAAGTCCGAAGGAACATTTCATTTCCGTCAACCCTTCATCCGAAAGGCATAAATCTGCTGTAGGAACATAAAACCTTTTAAATATTCCCATTCCTTGAGATTCGCTACACTCTTTGTAAAACCAATCCATTCCGGATTCTCTCCAGCTTTCAATGGCTTCAATAGCTATATCCTGCTCAAGAATAGGTTTATCGGATATAGGGAAAGCCATATCTGTATTTTTCTCTACTTTTTCAAGCCCTTTGGAAAGGATCGTATTTTTAACAATGGTATACTCTTGTATCTCCTGTAGCTTCACATCACTAGTCAGTTCGGCAAGAGCACAATAGGGATATTCTTTCTGATCTATTCTGTCTCCTTTTTCATTCATAGGATAAAAGATCAGAATCAACTGGTCTTTCCATATTCCCATTGTGGCACAGAATTCAGGATAGTCCTTATAGCTTTTCATCCACTCGAGCGGACCATCAGAAATAGTAAAAACATACGTGGTAGGAATCAGATCCTTGATTTTTAAGAAATTAGAACGGCAAAAACTCCATTCGTCTGCAGCAATTTTGCATTCTTCTACAGGAAGTAAATAATCTACGATGTTTAATGTTGTCATAAGCATGGTGGTTTTTAGTTGTATAAAATTATACAAACTAAACATGCTGTGCAAGTAGGAATTTAATTAATAATTCCGCACTGTAATATGATAACAACTTTGCTGTCTTTCTTTTATGTAATAAATTCTACCAGCATCAGCATAATGCTTTAAAACTTTCTCCAAAGCAACTTCCATTTTAGGGTTATTTTTGAGAACATTATTGAACCTTACATAAGAAATATCGAAGGAGTTGCCATAGTTGTGAGAACTTATTCCCAGTGAAGCATTGGAATTCACCCTTCTCAGCCTGCATTGATCTTCCAATGTTCTGGTAATAGATGAAACCGTAAAGGTTCCCCCTTTTGTTGCCTTACTAAATTTAGACCCAATATTTTCCAGCGTAGTCTTTCCTTTAGAAACCATATAAGCTCTGCTATAATCAAGCCTCTGAATCTGGTATCCTTTTCCGGATTTCTTTATTTTATGGAACTTTCCTTTGCTGATATATTTCTGTATGGTTTTGGAGTCTTTCAATAAGTGTACTCCAAAACTTTTGGAGGCATCCAGATGGGATTTATAAAGTGCTGTTGGTTCCACCTTTAAAACAGTTGTAAGATCATAACAGGGAAGCGTTTTTTTTACTGCCTGCGAATAATGTAAACTATACATAAAAGGTACAAAGACCACACAAAGAAACTTTCTCATTAACCACCACTTTAAATTAGTACCGAACAATAAAACGATTATGTTAGCTCTTTCACCAGCAACTATAATCGTATTCCGACAAATCCCAAACAAACATTAAACCAATTTGTTTAATTTATAATATTTATTCCTTTAATTTTGAAATATTTTTTCAGTTTTAACTTTTTACTTTAAGATATAAATTCTACATTTGAGTTACATTTTTAAAATAAACAACATGATAAAAAAACTTTTCGCTGAATTTTTCGGCACATTTTGGCTTGTTTTCGGAGGTTGCGGGAGCGCTGTTTTTGCAGCGGGTGTTCCTGATATCGGGATCGGACTTTTAGGAGTTGCGCTAGCCTTCGGTCTTACTGTTCTTACAATGGCGTATGCTGTAGGTCATATTTCCGGTGGTCACTTCAATCCTGCAGTTTCTTTCGGGCTTTTAGCTGGGGGAAGATTCTCTGCTAAAGACCTCATCCCTTATATTGTAGCGCAGTGTCTTGGTGCTATTGTAGCTGCAGGATGTCTATACACGATTCTTAACGGAGCCGGGGTTGTAGATTTCTCAGCACCTGGAGCTTTTGCTACCAATTTCTATGGGGAAGCAGTCTACAACGGGAAAGCATTCAGTATGGGTGCTGCATTTCTGGCGGAGTTTTTATTAACTGCCTTTTTCCTTATCGTGATTATGGGTGCTACAGATAAATGGGCTAATGGTAAGTTTGCCGGTATTGCGATTGGACTTGCCCTTACTTTGATCCACCTGATCTCTATCCCTATTACGAATACTTCTGTAAACCCTGCAAGATCCCTTTCGCAGGCAGTTTTCACAGGCGGATTGGCTATGTCACAACTTTGGTTGTTCTGGGTAGCTCCTATTCTTGGTGGAATTGTAGGTGGATTGATCTACAAATTCTTACTTCAGAGAGATTCTGAGGAAGTAACGGATTAATTAAATTAAAGATAAATTTTAATCAAAATAAACTATCTCGATCGAGATAGTTTATTTTTTTTTTATAACAATTGTAAAGCCGGAAATTTATAATAATCAATATAGAATTCCAATATTAGGTAGAAAACTGATATACAATTTTATTTTAGAATACCCAGATCCTTAATTTATTTTCTACAGACACCAAAATTTGAGCTGTTTACCTTTCTATTCTGCAGGAGTCTGGTTGCAAAAAAATAAGTTCCATCCCTATTTTCTACCAGCCAGTGTTTATTCCATTATCTCTTGTCCGGCCTGTTTTTGATCTAATAGTAAAGTGATTAAAATCTTTATTTACTGAATCCAACGATACTAATCAATTGAATAATTTGTCCTACTCTCATGGTATTACTATAAGTTCTAAAAATAAAAGACTATGTAAATAAAGACACCCTAAAAATTTATTATTTATAGAGATTCTGCCTCTTAATAATATTTTCTAATGTTACTGATATACGTTCAATATCCCCACCATCAGGATGAAAAATCCATAAAGAATTCTGGTCTCGATAATCAATACATAAGAGCTTTGTATTTTCTGAACCGATTGTTAAGCAATTCGAAATATCTTTATAGTTCAAATCTTGTCCTTTTGGAGAGATTCCATCAGTAATCTCCAATAATGAATGTACAAACCCTTTTAATTGACTAATGGTAAGATAAGACGTTCCGTCTACATTTATTTTTTCACAAAGCTGGTTAAGATCATACAGATTAAAGTTCTCTTCATTTGAAAAGATTGAAATTTGAGAATCGAATTCACCACTGATCAAGTAATCAAAATAGGCTAATGGGATATCAACTTTTACTCTATTCAGAATAGCTGTCAGTTGTTTTTTTCTTTTTTTCTTTTTTTCAATAGTGATATTGGGATCAGAATACCCAAACTTATCTGATTTCCATTGTACTGTATTAAACTTAAACTCTCTTGAGCACTCAGGGCAATGTATGATCATAAAAATCATTTTTTTTTCGGATGCTGAGCTTAGAAAATCATAATCATGTTTGCTTAGCTTCTTGGGTTCAATTGTTTTTCCACAATCCCAAGGGTAAGGACAAATAATATCTTCCATATTCCTGTTTCAATAGTAAGTCATCTCAATGAAAATTATATAAAACAATAACTATTTATGGACAATATGATTTATATCTAACTCTTAAATAGCATCGTTATCCTGCTAATATACAAAAAGAGAGCAACAAAAAATCCTGTCTTTCCGACAGGACCTCTATTTTCTTTTTTTAAGATCAAAAGGATTTTTAAAAATGAGTTCTTCTTGTCTTCCTTTGATTTCCATTTTACGCTGAAGTAAGTTTAAAGCTATTTTTCTAATAAAAAGATCTTTATCATTCAGTTTCCAGTAAGAATCTTCGTGAAGTCTTTTTGGAGGACGGATAAGATAGAATTCCGTATTCCAGGTATCTTCATTATGATAAAACTCAATAATTCCACAATGCTCAGGAATGAGACTTACATCTACCATTCCCATCGGAAGCAAAAAACTGAATGTATTACAGACATAATCTCCACAGGAAATTTTATCGTGTTTAAGAAATTTTTCTCCAGTATCTTTATTGATATATGATTTTTTAAAATCATTTTTAAAATCGCTTTTTGAAAGTTTGATCTCTATTTCATGACTCAATCCTACAGCGTCAATAATAAGGATATCAGCTTCCCAATCCGCCTGAAAATAATTCGTCAAGACGAGTTCTTTTTCAAAATCGCAGTGGGTATGGATGTATGCGTGAACAAGTTCTTCTATTTTAAGCATAATTTAGAATTTAGACCGGAGACCTGAAACCTCATACAAAGAATGTTCTTTGTTAACTTACCAACAGGCTGCAACCCCTGATATCAGAGTGATCTATTCTTCCCAGCACCTGAAATTTATCACCTGTTATTTTACCCAGATCCTGAGTGGCAATAAAGGCACAGGAATGGATATTGGCTAAATCAATGATATTGATTGCTCCTGTTCTTCCTTCTTTTTCGTAAGAGAAAGGATCTTCTGCGTTTCTGATCTTAATCCGCATCCAATTGGGACATTGATATTCATTATTTCCAAGAGAATAAGCCTGGGATAGCAATTCTGTCATTGAATATTCTGAATAAATCTTATCGGTTTTAAAGCCCTCCTGCAATATTTTCAAAAGCTCATCTTTCGTCATTTCTTCTTTTCGTCCTTTCATTCCTCCGGTTTCGATAACGATTAGGTTTTCAAGAACATTTATAGATTCCCCGCTTCGCTCGGAATGGCAGTAATCTAAGAAATCTAACAGGGCAAAAGAAACCCCGAAAAGAATTACTTTTTTATCGCGCAACTGATTTAAAAGATCAAAAAGATCGGAATGATTGTAAAGGAAATAACCGTTTTCTGACTTGTCAGATTTTTTCATCAGATAATCCACCATGTAAATTAGGGATGAATTCTGTTTTTCCAGATAACTTGGAAGCAGCCCAAGGAAAATAAAGTCTTCAGGTTTTCCAATAAACTGATCAAAGCTTTTATAAATACTTTCTTCATACAAATCTGTATTGGCTATGAAGTGTTTTGAAAGATTCATCTGCGTGGTTCCGGAACTTTGAAAAAAGAGATCTGTATTCACATTTTTATCAAGAATCTGATGATTTTTAAACATTTCAATCGGCAGAAAAGGAATTTTAGACAGATCGTCAACTTCATCAGTATTGATATTTAAAAAATCTACAAACTTCTTATATATCTCAACATTTTCATACTGATAACGAAATGTTTTCAATGTTACATTCAGGAAATCCTGCTCGGTCTGTATGTTGAATATATTCTTCGGCTCCATAATTTTTCGATCTTCCTATTACCTCTGTATAAAGCAATTATCTGGATAAAATATTTTTATTTAATGTTTTTTTAATATATGAATCTGACTTTGGTAAACTTCTTGCAATTACCTAATCGGAATATGGATTAAAAACAGAATGAGTCCCCCACTCATTCTCAAATTACCTCTTTTTAGGGGTAATTTTTTTTGTTTTATTTTTCAAAAGTCTTCAGTTCAAAGTCTTTTTCAAAAACGCCATAGGTAAAATAGGAAATCCAGTCTCCCAGATTGATATATTTTGAGTTTTTTCCCAAATCCAATACCATGGGAAGATGGCGATGTCCATATACGAAATAATCTATATTCTCTGTCTTCAGCTTCTCCTTGGAATAGATAATTAAAAATTCTTTATCCTCCCCTAAGAATGCTTTGTCTTCTTCTCCTGAGATCATTTTATTCTTCTGGGAAAGATACAATGCCACTTTCATGGCAATATCGGGATGAAGCCATTTAAAAAACCATTGTGCCACCGGATTGGTAAAAAGTTTTTTCATTCTCTTATAACCTTTATCACCAGGCCCCAATCCATCTCCATGGGCCAGCAAAAACTGTTTTCCACCCATTTCAAAATATTGTTTCTGGTAAAAAACCGTACATCCAATCTCTTCTTCAAGATAATCTTTCATCCAAAGATCATGGTTTCCTACAAAGAAATAAATATGGATTCCTCTGTCTTTCAGTTCTGCAATTTTCCCTAAAACACGGATGTATCCTTTAGGTACCACATGTTTCCATTCATGCCAGAAGTCAAAAAGATCACCCATTAAAAATAAAACCTGTGCATCTTCTTTGATCTGATCCATCCATCGTATAAACTTTTCTTCACGAACCTTACTTTCTTTAGGAGTAGGTGCACCGAAATGCTGATCTGAAGCAAAGTATACTTTTTTTCCAGGTTCTAAATTAATTGTTGTTTTTAACACCGTCTGAACTTTATGGGATAATATTTATTGATTGTCTTCTGCAAACCATTCTCCATAAGAGTTTTCAGTCTCATGAAGTTTAAGATAAGCCAAAGAAATTCCTTCAGGAAGTCTTGATTTTATTTTAGCTGCAATAGCATAGAGCATATTTTCACAGGTTGGCTGGAAACTGCAATAGATTACTTTGTGTCCTTTCTGTTCAAGATCATCTCCCAATTCTTTATGGGGAGAAAGGGCATTCAAAAGCACTGCATGATCCCATACATCTACGATCTCAGATTTTACGATACTTTTGATATCTCCGAAATCAACTACCATCCCGTTTTTAGGGTTTTCAATGTCATTAATCGGTTTTCCTTTCACTGTTACAAACAGCTTATAGGAATGTCCATGCATATTTTTACATTTCCCATCGTAGTTGTACAGTACGTGGGCTGTTTCGAATGTAAAAATTTTTGTAATACGTATCATATTGCAAAGATATGACAAAACCGCTTAACAAAGAAAAGACTGTCTCTATTACAATGATTTTCAAATAAAGGTCTAATCAATTTTCAGGGCGAAATTATTATCCGGAGTTCCATCTGTATTAGCCGTATTATAAGGAATGGTGAGCCATCCGCTTTTATTCATCACAAACTTAAAACCATAAGTTTTTCCTTTTTCGAACTGGGATTTGGGTACTGCAACCTCAAAGACATTATTCTTTTTTAGAGTCAGCTGATAAGATACATCATTCATATTCCAGCTATTAAATGCACCTGCTACAGAAACATTCTTAATAAATTCTGTATTTGAATTTTCAGGATATTGATAGGAAAAAATCACTTTATCATTTTCTATCCTATATCCATACACTTCCTTCTTCAGATTTGGATGAGCAAAAGGTTCTGCAATTGTGATTTCTTCAGCCAGCATATAAGGATTCATCAGTTTTTTATCTATAATTCCCGCAATATGATTCACCATCTGATACATCACAGGAAATCCTTTATTTCCGTTATACATCACAACAATCGCCATATTATTATCCGGGAAGATGCTGTATGCACTTACATTTCCACCGGAAAAACCATATGATCTTATATTATTAGAGTCTGTAATTTCCCAGCCATGCGCGAATTCCCAGTCATTATTTTTATAATTAAATGGTTTCCACATCATCTTTTTTGTTTCCGGTTTTAGAAAATCGTTTTTGCTGAAATGGATACTCCACTGTAGAAAAGCAGGAAGCGTAATCGCCAAACCATTTGCTGAATGAGATCTCACTCCATCAATAGTCATCAATTTCTCATACTGTCTCTTTTCCGGATTATAATTATACTTCCCTACTCTATTAGGAATTTTTTCAACTGAGTTGGAAGAAAACACGACCTGGTTTCTGGAATCAGAGAATTGATTTTCCAGAATATATTCTTCAAAGGTTTTGCCTGTTATTTCTTCAATGATCATCATAATCAAAAGATAATTGGTCTGATTATACCGGTAATGATCTCCGGCTTCAAACTCTATTTTTTCTTTTGACAGGCGATCAATGACTTCATTATGCGTTGCTTTCTCGGCAAAATCTTTAATATCAGCCATATCCGGTAATCCTGAAGAATGGGAAAGAAGATTTTTCACCTGTATGTTTTGCCAGTCTTTTGGCAAATTCTCTATATATTTTGAAATCTTATCATCCACCGACAGTTTTCCTTCTTCAACAAGTTTAAAAAGCCCAACATTAGCAATTAATTTTGTATTAGAGTAAACTCTGAACATGGACTTGGAATCCACTTTTTTATCACTTTCAAGATTTTCACGTCCATAGTATTGCTGGAATGTTACTTTATCATTTTTTACAATTCCTACAGCCATTCCAGGGATTTCATTAATCTGGATAACATTTTTTATATAACTGTCAATTATTTTTGACTGTTCTGCCGTCTGGCTGAATCCTAAAATGGATATATTAAAAAATAAGGCTGCTAAAACAGTCTGTTTCATTGTGTATCTATTCATTTATTTCTTATAAGACAAATACTAGCTTTATTATGTTACACTGAATAACATTTTTTTCTATCATTGCAAAAGCTTTCATCTTTTATTTATAAAGTTTTGGCTCTGTAATTCCTCTCTGTAAAAAGACTTTTTCATTCATTTTAAAATGCCTCTCGGTCATTCCGTTATAATATTCTTTAAGCGTAGGCAAATCATATTTAGCACGCAGTTTTTCAACATTTGCACTGTCTATTAATCCATTTTTAGGAACAGCCTGTTCAAAATTATTATAAGTTACCTGTGTACCAAACCTCTGTTTTTGATGAGTATTAACAGCTATTCGATCTTCCAGTAATGCATATTCATTTTTAGAAGCATTATTCCTATTGACTTCTTTTTGCATAGCCACAAGCATTGCTTTCTGAAATTCAATATCATGATCCGCATGCTGAATGGGCAACCAAAATTGTGTTGAATTTTCTTTTCCAACCTGTTTAAAACCTAAATAACCATACTGAGAGTAAAGCTTTTTAATTCTGTTTTGGTTATCTTTTCCTACACTGTCTCTTTTTGCCTCAAATATTTTCCAAACATTTTCCCCGTATTTTTCTGCCATATCTGCCGGGGGAATTCCTGCAAATTTCTGATCTATTTTCCCAATATAATTTAATTCGGAAATAATTTTCTCACGTTCGGAAGCAGATATATTTTTATTAGAATTACAGCTGATAAAAGTTATCGCAGCCCACGATAGTAATATTTTTTTCATATTAATTATTTATAATACTTCGAATACCAACATTCTCAACTAAATTTTCAGTTTCTCCAGCCAATTAGTTTCCAGCCGCTTTATCTTCTTCGCTTCTGTATCAAACAGAACCCAAAGTGTAGAAGAATCCACAACCAGCTCATTATTACAATAAAATTCTACTTTTCTTGGCTGCTTTGCGCCTTCAGGAGTTTGTGGATAAGTTTTTACTGTAATCATATCATTCAGGTACACCTGCTTTTTGTACCGGATGTGATGATCCAGAAGCATCCACGCATCGTTTACATATTCTGTTTTTTGTTTTAAGAGATTCCAATGCTCCGCTGCCACTTCTTCTACCCAATGCACATACTGAACATTATTAACGTGGTTGTTCTGGTCTATATGATCTTCTGTAACTCTGATCTGCTTTTCATAGACTAAATTCATTCCAATGAAATATTTACTCAAATGTATGGTTTTAAATTAAAGAAAAACGGAACCAGATGTTGATCTGATTCCGTTTTTACAATATTCAATATTCTGAATTTATTTTTTAGCTTTTCCTGCCGGCTTTGTAGCTGTTGCAGAAGCTCCCAGTTTTGCTTTTACCAGATCCGTAATATCCTCACCTCCCTCAGTATAAACAAGGTTGGAACCACGTGTTGAAACGTCAAATATATAGTTCAGCCCTTTTTCCTTGGCTACTGCAGCAACAGCATCTTTTACTTTCTGTTGTAAAGGATTGTACAGCTCAGCCTGCTTAGCTGAAATTTCTTTAGCCGCCTGTGCTCTTGTATCTTCTATCTTTTTAGCCAGATTATCCAATTCCACTTGTGCTGCTTCTAATTCTTTGGTTAAAACAGCCTTATTAGCCTCAGTTAAAGTCTTCTCTTTATCCTGTGCTGTTTTTAATTTAGTTTGATATTCAGCAATAACTTTATCAATTTCTGCTTTTTTAACTTTTGTCAGATTATCAACCGTTTCACTGGCCATTTTTACATCAGGTAAATTAGCAAAAACCTCATCAGTGCTTATATTCCCGATCTTCTGTTGAGCATTTACAGCATTAGCCGTTAAAGTTAATCCTGCTGCAATAAAAAATAATTTAATTAGTTTCATTATAATATATACTTTTTCGAAAAATTTACTTTTTTTCCGTGCCCAAATATAATATAATTTTTCATTTACTGTCATCCTGTTTTTTTAGACTTAATTAAGTCATCAATATCATTATAAATACTTCAGATCCTGCAAAGAGTTTTTCATAAAAACTGAATAAAAAATAAAGCTCTCCCCAAAAACTGGAGAGAGCTTCGAAAATATGTATAATGTAAAAAACTGACTATTTAATGAAACTGTGCCGTTTCTGTAGAATCTTTCATCGCTACGGTAGCAGAGGATCCATTGGTAACAACATTCTGAACTTCATCAAAATATCCTGTACCTACAAAAGACTGATGTTTTACTGCTCTGAATCCTTTTTCCTGTAAAGCAAATTCACGTTCCTGCAATTCTGAATATCCAGCCATCCCTCTTTCTTTATATGCTAAAGCCAATTCAAACATCGCTGTATTCAATGCATGGAAACCAGCCAGTGTAATAAACTGGAATTTGTATCCCATTTTAGCCAACTCTTCGCGGAAAGTAGACATTTCCTCAACACTCAGTTTAGCAGCCCAGTTGAAAGAAGGTGAGCAGTTATAAGCAAGCATTTTTCCCGGAAACTGCGCATGAATTCCATCGGCAAATCTTTTTGCCTGCTCTAAATCCGGGTTTGAAGTTTCCATCCAGATCAGATCTGCGTACGGCGCATAAGATAAACCACGGTCTATCCCCTGCTCTACCCCGTTTCTTACTACATAAAAACCTTCAGAAGTTCTTTCTCCTGTTACGAATTTTTTATCTCTGTCATCAATATCTGAGGTCAGTAAGTCTGCCGCATCGGCATCTGTTCTTGCAATGATGAGACTTGGAACTCCCAATACATCAGCTGCCAGACGTGCTGCAATTAATTTATTGATAGCCTCCTGAGTAGGAACCAATACTTTCCCGCCCAAATGCCCGCATTTCTTTGCAGAAGAAAGCTGATCTTCAAAGTGTACACCGGCAGCTCCAGCCTCAATCATCTGCTTCATCAGTTCAAAAGCATTCAGATTTCCACCGAAACCTGCTTCAGCATCTGCAATGATGGGCACAAGATATTCTTTATCTCCGGTTCCGCTTACAGACTGTACCTGATCTGCTCTTAATAAAGCATTATTAATTTTTTTCACCACAGAAGGCACTGAATTCGCTGGATATAAAGACTGGTCCGGATACATTTCTCCAGACAAGTTAGCATCTGCAGCTACCTGCCACCCTGAAAGGTAAATGGCTTCCAGTCCTGCATCTACTTCCTGTACTGCCTGATTACCCGTTAAGGCTCCAAGTCCTGCCACATAATCCTGGGTATTTAATTTCTCCCAGAATTTTTTAGACATTTCTGTCGCAATGGTATAATCAATTGTGTAAGAACCACGAAGTTTTAAAACTTCTGCTGCTGTATATGGTCTTTTTACACCTTTCCAACGTGGGTTTGTCAGCCAATCTTGCTCCAGAGTCTGGATTTGTTCTTGTCTTGTTTTCATAATATTTGGATTTTGTTTGTTGAATTACGGGTTCGAGATACGAGATCTGAGGTTTAGAATAATGATCTACAGATGTAAAATTCAAGCTGTAAAACACTCAAAACCCCTACTCTCAGGTTAAATAAAAGGATATGCTTTAAGAGTTAAAAATTCTTCGAAGTTTTCTGAGAACACCAGCTCATTGAAAAGTTCTTTGGCAAGATTGAACTTTCCATTTTTAAAGCGGGTTTCACCAACATATTTTTCAATATTGTCCATTTCTTCGGACTCCCACTGAAGAACCATATTTCTGGTTAATGTTCTGTCACCGCTTAATACAGCTTCATTTTTCAGCCATTGCCAGATCTGTGTTCTTGAAATTTCTGCTGTAGCAGCATCTTCCATCAGATTGTAAATAGCTGCTGCCCCTACTCCCATCAGCCAGCTCTCCAGGTACAGAATCCCTACATTGATATTTTTTCTTACTCCTTTTTCTGTAATTTCTCCTTTAGGGATTTCCAGCAGGTCACTTTCCTGTATGCTGTATTCAAATTTCTTATCGATCTGGTTTTTGGAAGGCATATACTGATCAAAAATATCTTTAGCTACCGAAACCAATGCAGGGTGGGCTACCCAAGTTCCATCATGACCGTTTTTCACTTCTCTTTCTTTATCACTTCTTACTTTTTCAAAAGCAATAGTATTAGCTTCATCATCATCCTTTACCGGAATCTGTGCAGCCATTCCACCCATAGCATGAACGTTTCTTTTGTGACAGCCTTCAATTACCCTTTTTGAATAGGCACTCATAAAAGGTGAAGTCATAGTAACCTGATCTCTGTCCGGAACAATGAATTCCGGAAGGTTTCTGAATTTTTTGATATATGAGAAAATATAATCCCACCGGCCACAGTTAAGCCCTGAACTATGTTCTTTTAATTCATATAAAATCTCATCAATCTGAAATGAAGCGGTAATGGTTTCTATTAAAACAGTTGCTTTAATACTTCCCTGAGGAATTCCCAGATAATTCTGTGCGAAGACAAAAACTTCATTCCACCATCCTGCTTCTTTATAATGTTCTAATTTTGGAAGATAAAAATAGGGTCCGCTTCCCTTTTCCAAAAGGTTTTTTGCATTTCTGAAAAAGTAAATTCCAAAATCAGTTAATGATCCTGATACTTCTTCATTATTAATCTGAATATGTTTTTCAGGAAGATGTAATCCTCTTGGACGAACCAATAAAACAGCTGTCTTTTCATTCAGTTGATAAGCTTTCCCTTTTTCGTTGACAAAATCAATAGTTCTGTTAACAGCATCCGTAAGATTAATCTGTCCTTCTATACAGTTTTCCCAAGTTGGCGAACTGCTGTCTTCAAAATCTGCCATGAAAGTAAAAGCTCCTGAATTCAAAGCATTGATTATCATTTTACGGTCAACAGGTCCTGTAATTTCAACTCTTCTGTCCAGCAAATCTTCCGGCAATGGGGCACACACCCAATTTCCATTTCTGATCTCTTCTGTTTCTTTTAAAAATTTCGGAAGAATCCCCTGATCGAATTCTTTCTGATTTTTTTTCCTTGCTTCTAAAAGTTCTACTCTTTTATGATTGAAATTCTGATGAAGGGCGATTAAGAAATCGATCAAATCCGGAGTGAAAATTTCTTCAAACTGCTTCTGAGCTGTTATTTTTAATTGAGTCTTAGTTTCCATAACATATTGATTTTGTGATTTGATGTTACAAACATAAATAAAAATTTTCACAAACAGCGAACGTTCGCTAAATTTATTTAAAAATTATTATGCGAATAATCGCATCTATTTATTTATATTTGAGTAATGAATTCAGACAGCGACTTTATCAAGACCGTTTTCGGGCTAAAACTGAAACAGCTGAGACAAAAGAAAAATTGGTCTCTGCAGGATCTTGCCGTAAAAACCGGATTATCAAAATCTTACCTTAACGAAATTGAAAACGGGAAAAAATATCCGAAACACGACAAGATCATCCAGCTTTCTGAAGCCCTGAACTGCACTTTTGATGATCTGGTATCCACAAAGCTGGACAAAAGCCTTGCTCCGTTTAATGAAATCCTCCAATCTGATTTCTTCAAGGAAGTTCCTTTGGAATTGTTCGGGATTAATAAAAACAATCTCATCAGTATTATCAGTGACGCTCCTAAAAAAGTAACTGCTTTTATTAATGCACTAATAGAGATTTCTCAGAACTATAATCTCGGGAAGGAAAGGTTTTATTTTGCAGTTTTACGATCCTTCCAGGAATTGTATGACAATTATTTCCCTGAAATTGAAGATAAAGTAGACCTCTTCACTGAAGAAAACCATCTTCAGATTGATAAGAATTTAAAGTCTGACATTCTGGAGAATATCCTTACGGAAAAATTCAGCTATACTATTCAGTCTGAAGATTTTGAAAGATATGGAACATTAGACAATCTAAGATCCCTGTTTATTCCTGAAAAAAAATTGCTGCTTCTGAATAAAAAACTGGAAAAGGATCAGAAAACATTTATTCTGGCTAAGGAAATAGGATTCAATGTACTGGAGCTAAAAGTCCGTCCAACCACCTATTCATGGCTTGACTTCGGAAGTTTTGAAGAAATTCTGAACAATTTTTATGCTTCTTATTTTGCAGGTGCTTTATTGATTTCAAAGGAGCCTACAATTGAAAAGACCTCAGAATTTTTTCAGCAAAACACCTGGGAACCTGAGAATTTCGCCAGTCTTATCAACAGCTTTACAAACTCACCTGAAACTTTTTATTATCGCCTTACTAATATCCTTTCTGCCGAAATGGGCATTAAAGATCTTTTCTATCTATGTCTGGTAAAAAAGAAAGGATCTGAAAAGATTCAAATTCTAAAAGAGCTCCACCTTAATCACCAACAGGCTCCTCATGCCAATGCAACCAATGAGCACTATTGCAGAAAATGGATCGCTGTAAAAAACCTGCATTATTTAAAGGAAAATGAAACTCTGACAGATGCTCAGATCTCCCATTATAAAGATCAGGGAATAAGCTATCTTGTTATTTCCACCTCTCAGAAAAACCCTTTTTCTGATGGCAGCAACAGAAGTTATTGTCTGGGTATTTTACTGAATTCACAAACAATAAAAAAAATAGGCTTTATAAAATCTCCATCACTAAAAACCATCAATGTAGGAGTAACCTGTGAATCCTGCAGTATCCCGGATTGTGAAGTAAGACAGGCTCCACCAGTTCGATTGGAGAAGGAGCATTTCAATCTCAGTATGAAGAACTCGATTGAGAAGATAAGGAAAGAGTTCTGAACCTGAAATTTTAGAGTGGGAGCTAAAAACTATTTCATATCTTAGTAAAAACACACTTATGATATTGGACCTACTCTTCCCCAACCGATGTCTTCATTGTAACAGAATTATTGAGTCTAATCTTTTGGTTTGTGATATCTGTTTCAACCAGATTCATTTTACCCATTATGACTATTTCGAAAACAATCCTGTGAAAGAAAAATGCAGGCTTCTTTTTCCTGTTGAGAATACTTATGCTCTTATACAGTTTGAAGAAGAAAGTTTAAGCCGGAAAATTATTCATGAACTGAAATACAGAAGCAGAGAGATAACCGGAAGAATTCTTGGTGAATGGACAACCGACCGACTTGATTTCAAAAACCAAAAACCGGATCTTCTGGTAAGTGTTCCCCTTCATCCTAAAAAAATAAGGGAAAGAGGCTATAACCAGCTTCATTTATACACGGAAACCCTTTCAAAATATTATAGAATTCCCTTTGACCATCAATTAGTCAAACGAAATTATTATTCCAAAGCACAAGCCTTAAAAGATAAGCAGCATCGTCTGGAAACCATCAATACCTTTTCTGTTACTCAACCTGTAAACGGAAAACACATATTACTAATTGATGATGTCTTTACAACAGGAACCACCGTTTCGTCTATTGCATGGGAGATTTTAAATGCCGGTGAGCATAACAAGGTAAGTGTGCTGGTAATGGCAATGGATGTGTAAAGAGGTTTAAAGTTTTAGATTGTGATTTACAAGCACCGTTCTTTCTATGGAAGGACTTCAGTATAATTCTCCTGTTTTTGTGTTCCGATTCTTTTGCTTAATTTTCCGGAAACAAAATAATCATGCCGAACCTGGTTTTATTACACGGAGCTTTAGGTCACTCTGAAATATTTATCCCTTATCTGGATAGTCTCTCATCCTATTTTACAATTCACACTCCTTTATTTTCAGGACATGGAAGTAATGATCTTCCTGCAGATGGAATCACTATAGAAAAATATACTCAGGAGTTGACAGAATACTGTACAGAAAATAATCTAACGGATGTACACATCCTAGGACACAGCATGGGTGGCTATGTTGCCCTTTGCTATGCTGTAAAACATCCTGAAAACATAAATTCTATTATGACTTTGGGAACAAAATTCAACTGGACAGAGGAACAGGCTTTAAAGGAAAGTAAAATGCTTAATCCTGATGTTATTCTTGAAAAAATCCCAAAATATGCACAAACTTTAGAGAAACAGCATGGCTCGAAATGGAAACAGTTACTTCCGGCTATTGCTGATTTAATGATTGCTCTGGGCAAAAATCCACCATTAAAAAATAATCTGGCTACAATTAATATTCCGGTTCAGATTATGGTAGGAGATCAGGACAATATGGTAACTATTGACGAAAGTACAGCTGTATACAGAGAGCTTCCAAATGCAAAATTGGCCGTACTCCCGGATACAAAGCATCCACTGGATAAAGTACGACCTAATTTATTGTTGAATTTAATGAAAGATTTCTGGAATCTTTCTTAAAATTATCGTTGAAGTTTTTCTCCGTAGCTTAAATCTCCGGCATCACCCAATCCTGGTGTAATATATCCTTTTGAGGTCAACTGTTCATCAATGGCCCCTACCCAGATGTGAGCGTCAGGATAGGCATTTTGTACAGTTTCTACCCCTTGTCTTGAAGCAATGGCTGCTACAATGTGAAGCTGAGTTGGGTTCCCGTTGGTCAACAAGTCTTTGATTGCTTCAATCAGGGATGCACCTGTTGCCAGCATAGGATCTGCTACGATTAAAGGTCTTCCTTCAATATTCGGACAAGTAAGGTAATCCTGTTTGATAGAGAAATAATCATTGGCATCGTGCTTTCTGTAAGCAGCCACAAAACCACAATCTGCTCTGTCAAGGTAATTAAGAATTCCTTCAAATAACGGAACTCCTGCTCTTAAAATGGTTGTAATCACCGGTTGTACTGCAATTTCCCTACTTTTAATAGTATCTAAAGGAGTTTGGATTTCAACATCTCTTACTTCCAATCCTTTACTGATTTCAAAGGCCGCAATTTCTCCGATTCTTTCCATATTTCTCCGGAATCTCATTCGGTCATGCTGAACATCAACGTTTCGAAGTTCATTAATCCATTCATTAACAAGAGAAAAATTTTGCGATAAAATAGTAAGCATGAAGATTTAGGTTTTTTAATTACAGTTAGTAAAACATTAATTGCTGCAAAATTACAACTAAAAAACGAATTTGAAGATTAGGGCATGAACTTATTGAATAACAAAAAGTCCTATTTTAGGAAAACCTTAGTGACAACAATGGAAACTGAAGATTTCTATTTTGTTCTAAAAATACTGTCATTTGAGATGGAATTCTTCAAAATAAAAAATCTGGTAAGTTTCCTTACCAGATCTTTATATGAACACCTGTTCTTTTATTTTTGTCTGAAATATACTTCAATCGGAATTCCGGTAAATCCGAATTCTTTTCTCAGCTGATTTTCAGTAAATCTTTTATATGGCTCCTTCACATACTGTGGCAGGTTGCAGAAAAATACAAACTGCGGTGATGGTGTAGGAAGCTGAACACAATATTTGATTTTAATATATTTTCCTTTAAGCGCCGGTGGTGGAGTTCTTTCGAAAATAGGAAGCATTACTTCGTTCAATTTTGAAGTTTTGATCTTCTTTTTACGATCCTCATACACTTCCATTGCTACTTCTACTGCTTTCAGAATTCTTTGTTTCGTCAATGCAGAAACGAAAAGAATTGGAATATCCTGGAACTGACCGATTTTATCTTTGATCGATTGTTCGAAGTCACGCATTGTATTGGTCTGTTTATCTTCGATCAAATCCCATTTATTAACAAGGATAACGATTCCCTTTCTGTTTTTCTGAGCTAATCCGAAGATATTCATATCCTGAGATTCCCATCCCTGTGTAGCATCTACCATGATAATGACTACATCAGAATATTCAATAGAACGGATGGATCTCATTACGGAATAAAATTCAAGATCCTCATTTACTTTAGACTTTCTTCTCATTCCAGCCGTATCTACCAATACAAATTCGTGTCCGAATTTGTTGTATAACGTTTGGATACTGTCTCTTGTAGTTCCTGCAATATCAGTTACAATGTTTCTTTCAACATCCAATAAGGCATTAGTCATTGTAGACTTCCCTACATTCGGACGACCTGCGATTGTAATTTTAGGCAGTCCTTCAAAAGGATCTTTGTACTCTGTTGTTGGGAAATCATTTACAATATCATCCAATAGGTCTCCGGTTCCTGAACCAGTAGCAGAAGAAAGAGTGAAATATTTATCGATTCCTAACTGATAGAATTCTGTTGCAGGAAGTTCTTCTTTTGAAGAGTCTACTTTATTGATAACAATATAAATAGGTTTATTTGATCTTCTAAGGAGTCTGTAAATTTCCTGATCGGTATCGGTAAGACCTTCTTCCACGTTCATCATAAAGATAATGGAAGTTGCTTCATCTATTGCTAACTGTACCTGCTTACGGATTTCTTCTTCAAAGATATCATCAGTACCTACATCATATCCTCCGGTATCAATTACGGTAAAGTCTACCCCATTCCAGTCAGATTTTCCGTAGTGACGGTCTCTGGTAACACCGGCTGTAGAATCTACAATAGCCTCTCTTCTCTCTAATAAACGGTTAAAAAGCGTGGATTTCCCTACATTGGGGCGTCCAACGATTGCAACAATATTTGACATAAAAAATGTTTAATAATCCTTTTGCTATGCTAAGGATACGTTATTAATGGGTTACTCCAACTTTTGGAGCCCAATTTTTTGCAAAGATAAGTTTTTATTATTTAACATAAAGAAGGCTAAGATGGGAAGGATGGAAGATGAAAAAATGACGATGGGAGTTACTATCCTACAGTTAATCTCAGAAAATGATGTCATCAAAAAGCCTTCTGACTCTACAATATAACTTTAAAAACAGATTTATCGAAAAAAATAAAAAAAATAATTATTTGGCTATCAATAAGTAAAGCTATTCCCGCTCTATTATGTTAATTAATCTTCAATTTTGATTTTCATATTTAAAATAAATTCTATAATTTCGCAGCATCGAAACAGACCTATAGTGTAACGGTAGCACTCCGGTTTTTGGTACCGTCAGTCGGGGTTCGAATCCCTGTGGGTCTACAAAAAGCCTTGTTAATCATTTGATTTACAAGGCTTTTTTATTTTCACTCAAAGCAATCAAGCATTAGATTCACTTTCTACAATATCTAATTAACAAACTGTCAAGCTAATGATATCGTTCCAGTTTTAAATTCAAAAAATTCCTGTCATCAGATTCCAAAGAAAGATAATCTCCTATTCAAAATAAAATTTTAATGAAGAGGTAAAAACAAATTAAATTATAATATGACATGATTTGTCGTATCCCGGAAAAACCTTTGTATAAAGACAATTCAGAACATGATAAAATCTATATTTCGTGAAATAAAAATTATTTTTACTTTAGCCACCCTAAAAAAATTATAGAGAACCGATGAACAGGAAATTTATTTTGCGGTTACTTTTAGTAGTAACAGTTTTATTCTTTTTCAACTCTTGTAGGACGGATGAAGTAACACAAGAAGAAAAAAGAACTGAAAGAGAGAGGATTGAAGCTTTCAGTCGATTTGAGAGCAGTTTACCTTCTCAAAAAATCACACAAAAAAGTAACTCCGGGTATGTAAGTTATCATGAACCTTTTAAACAGATTATTCAATCGTTTATGAGTAAAAACCCTTCTTATACAGAGAGATTTCATAATGAAGTGGGAGATATTTATTTTAATCTGAGAAGTCTTACCTATGGGGATACCACAAAAGGAATTGCCTACCCTATCATAAAAGACGGTAAAGTAAATGCCATACTTATAGGGTTGGTGAATCCTCAAAGAGACTGGGTAAATTTTATAGTAGTAAAAAATGATGCGCCCGAAGTACAGGCTGTTATAGCAAAGTTTCAAAACTTTTATAATTCACCCTCAACAACTTCAAGAAAAGAACCTGAACAGGAAGAAGCTATACAGGAAATTATAATTACTGCTTATGACAGTATTCCCGGACCTTCGTATGTTATTTATCAGCCTTACATGGATTATGGAAGCTTCGGAGGTTTTGGTGGCGGAATGAGTGGTGGCGCCAATTTGTATGGAGGTACCGGTAGTGGTAGTGAAAGCCCGGAAGAAAACTCCCAAAATCCATGCAAAAATGCAGAAAGCTCTATGAGTGATGCCAATACCATTCTAAAAAACAGTGAAATAAGGCAAAAAATGGATGCAGTTTTAAAAGGGAAAATTCAAGCTTCCAATGAATGGGCAGTTGCTATCGGTGAGAAATCTAATGGAGATTACGAAGTAACATCAGCTGTAGAGCAGAATGAGGATAGTGGAGCAATTCCTACTTCTCAATTAACAACCTCATACATTGGTGATGGCCATTCTCATTCAGGAGGAAGGGGTAATCCTTCGGGAGGAGATTTGTATGGTATGATAAATTCTCTTGCCATTAGCAGCCCTAACCTGAAATATCGTTTTGTGTATGGTAATTCCGATGAAGGAACAAGTGAAGTATATGCTCTTGTAATTAGTAATGCTACTTTAGCCCGACAATTTCTTAATCAATTTCCTAAGGATCAAAATTATGATTCTCAAAATCATTCGTTTAAAGAAGACAGCCAATTGGGAATAGAGTTCTATAAAGCATTTGTATATCATCAATCAGGAACGTATGATAATACTTCCGGAGAAGCTTATGATAGCAAAGCTGTCGCCATGGCTTATATTTTGGATAAATATAATGCTGGCATCAGTGTCGCTAAAGCAGATGTGAATGGAAATCTTAAAAAGATAAATACAGAAGTAACACAAGTAACAATTCCATACAGTGGAGTTAAAGAGGGTATAAAAATATCAAAATGTCCATAATTTAATGGTTTAGAAAAAAAATAATATGAAATCTATATTTTTAAGAAGCTTATTATTCATAAGTATATGTTTTATACATACGTATAAAGCTCAATCAGTAAATGATTATATTACATTTTATAATGGTGTTGTTCCTAAGTTGAATACTATTGCCTCGAATAAAACACAATTCTACGGACAAAACTTTTCACAATTCCACAACGAATTATTAAGTAAAAATATAAACATTATTGGTTTATCATATGACAGCAAAACAGATACCGGTATAAAATATTATATCTTAAGATTATTTTTCTGTGATTCTAATATGGATAAACCTGCATTAGATAATAAGTATCAGATTCCCTGGATTACAATTACCTTCCAGGATGAAATTCCTCCTCAAATTAAAAGTATGGTGCTGCAACATCATGGAATGTGGAATAATAGTTTTGCTCAATTTTTCTCGAATATGAAAATAGAAAAAATAAAATTCGTAGGAGTTAACGGATATAACAGTAAAGATTGGTCTGCTAAATAATCTATTCTAAAAGAAGGATTAATATTTTCAAAACAACATTTAAAATGATTGGCTCTACCTATAGTGCCAATCATTTTTATTTTAAGTTGCCTGCAGACACTCATCATTGTTGCACCTACACGTCAGGCTGTCTTTAAAACTGGGCGAAATCAGCTTAAACAGTTTGATGTATTATGATTTAAAAGGCAGATTAATCTCTATTCCAATCATTTTCAAATAAATTAAAACAAAATTTAATACGCCATGCTTTGACGCACTGCATAAATACTTTTGTTCCCAGATGAAATAAACAAAAATTAACTCCACTAAATTGTGATAAAAATCACCTTAAATCACCTTATCATGAAACAGGTAAACTGTTAAAAAAAGTTAAATTTGCAAAATTAAAACTATCATTAAACTCAAAAACAACACGGGAATGAAAAAGATTTATCTCGGTGCATTGACCTTATGCACAGTTCTTGGCGTATCTGCCCAGAATGTTCTCTGGCAGAAAGATATCAAGTCCTCTACTCAGGATTTCCTTAGCCAGGTCACTACCACTATCGATCAGCAGTATCTTATCACAGGAAGCTCTATACAAAGCGACAAACAGCAAACTTCAGGAAGTAAACAGAACAATGGTTACGATTTCCATCTGGTTAAACTCAATCAGCAAGGAGAAAAAGCCTGGGAAAAGTATTTCTCAGGAAACAATCACGATTATTTATCTGCAACAGTCAGCACTCAGGAGGGAGGATTTCTTTTAGCAGGAACCTCATACTCCGGAAAAGGACTGGATAAGAAAGAAGATTCCAAAGGCGGCTCAGATATCTGGCTGATCCGAATCAATGAATCCGGCGATGAAATCTGGCAGAAAACATTAGGAACCTCTTCCGATGAAGAAGCTAAAGCAGTCATTCAAAGTGCAGATTTAGGCTTTTTCGTTGCCGGAAACGTACAAAACTCTTCCCAAGGGTATGGCTCCAAAGATGTCTGGATCACCAGACTCGACAAAGACGGAAAAGAACTTTCCCAATTGATAGTAGGCGGAAAAGGTTTGGATGAAGTAGAGAAAATGATTCCCACAAAAGATGGTGGAGCATTATTGGGAATTTATTCAAGGAGTTCCGAGGTGAAGAATTTCGGGGTAAGAAATCCTGAAAGTAAATCTTCAGATGAAAGGTCTGTCAGTTCAACAGCCATTAGCCAGACGCCAAAAGCCAGCAGCAACTTCGGTGAAGGCGACTACTGGATCATCAAACTGGATAAAAACGGAAAAGTAGAATGGGAAAAGAACTATGGTGGAAAAGGAGATGACCATATCAGAACCCTGTCTTTGACCTCAAATGGTTATATCATCGGTGGTGAATCCCGATCCGAAAGATCAGGAAACAAGACGGTTGGAATTGAAGAAGGAACCGATCTGTGGCTGATTTCTTTAAATGAAAAAGGTGATGAACAGTGGCAGAAGTCTTACAATTTCAAAAACCGTGATATCCTGATGGGAGCCAGTGTGATTCATTCAGGAGATGCTCAGTCTTCAAAAGGAATCCTGTTAGGCGGTTACACTCAAGCTGAAGGAAGAATCGAAAAGGATGATGAAACCTTCTGGATGCTGTATCTGGATGGTAACGGTAATGAACAGTGGAGAAAATATGTAACAGGTGACTCAAGACAGAAAGAGGAAAGACTTTCAGACTTGAAACTGAATAAGGATGGTTCTATTGTTTTAGCCGGAACCAGTGCCAAAGAATTAGGAAAAGAGAACTGGAAGATTGTAAAGCTGGGAGATAAACAGGTGAATGATCTGATCGAAAAATACGATATCAAGATCTATCCGAATCCTGTATCTGATTATGCTTATGTAGAAATTGGCTTTGATTTTAAGGAAGCAGATATTATGCTGTATGATATGAGCGGAAGACAGCTTCAAAGCTTGAAAACAAAGAACAGAGTGACCAAGATTAATGCCCAGGCTTTGATACAGGGAGCCTATCTGGTGACGATAAAAACGGATACTAATAAAACGGCGAATGCAAAGCTGATTAAGAAATAAAAACATTAATTATGAAGAAAATAATAAGTCTGACTACGGTATTGTCGGCTATAATGATGTGGGGGCAAACCCTGGAGTTACCTAAAAATATTCAATCTCCCAATGCTGCTTCATTAGGGAAGTATGGAGATATTCCCATGAATTTATCTACAGGAAGAGCAGACGTTAATGTGCCGGTGTATTCTTTAAATGATAGTAATATTCCTCTAGACATTAATCTGAGCTATGATACCGGCGGGGTTCGTGTCAATGACCATCCGGGATGGGTAGGACAAAACTGGTCATTAAATGCTGGTGGTGTAATCACCCGTACTATGAAGGGGCAGCAATTTGATGAATATGAAGCTGAATTAGCCACCGGATACCCGCAAAGAGGTTATATATTAACTCACGATCTTTTAAATACACCATTATGGCAAGATGGAAACTATTTAAAAAATCTTGCTACCGGATCACCTTTTAACGCTCCCGATCTTGAACCTGATATTTTTACGTTCAATTTTATGGGAATGAGTGGGAAATTTTTCCTGGGCGAAGATGGGGAATGGAAAGTGGCATCGGATAGTAACCTCAAAGTAGAGATTGACCTTAATAACAATATTAAGCCTTTAGGATTGGATTTTATTGGCTACCCTTATGCTTCTTCAAATTATCCACAAGTAAAAAGCATTGGTAAAATTAAACTCACCGACAGTGTGGGTAACCAGTATATTTTCGGAGGAAATATGAATTCGATTGAATTTAACGTCTCTGACTTCTTTAATCAATCCAGTTATATCATGTTTTCTTCTGCATGGTATCTAACCAAGGTTTTGGATAAATACGACAATGAAGTATATGCATTGGAATATGAAAGAGGAGGTTATCAGGCCGCATTTTATAATAATTTTTCAATAGCCAATTATAAAGTACCTAATGGGGGTTGGCTGGAGCCCGGCTGTGGTTCTACTACTTACCTGGGACAGGTGGGGGCTGCGGGAAATCTTATTGTTCCTTCTTATTTAAAGAAAATAACAGCATTGCAGTCTAATCTTACGTTTAACTTTAACTCATCTGAAAGTAATTCTCTTCATTATTTAGCTTCTGAACCTACTTTACGAAATACATATGATATAGAGCTTGTTCCAACAGCAGATTACCAAAGAAAAGTCCTTGGCAAACTTTTCTATTTATTCTATGAAATGGATGGCGTAACACCTAATTACCCCGACGAAGGGTTCGGTAATCAGTTTAGTATAAATACTGTTCTTAACAGACTTAAATGGAGAAAACTTGATAATATCTCAATTGCCGGAAAAGAGTTTTCTAAACAGATCCGTTTTAATTATGATGATTCTCCAGATACAAGACTTAAGCTGGAAAGCGTTGATTTGAATGATAAGGAATCTTACAAATTTTCCTATATAAAATTCGATGCGTTACCGAAATATTTATCTACCCAGGTCGATCATTTTGGGTATTATAATGGTAAAGATTTTACCCTTGATCCCAACATGCACTCCAGAACAAGGCAGTCAAACAGGTCAACAGTTCAGTATGGTGCCTTAAACAGGGTTATTTACCCAACAAAGGGAAGCAGTTTTTTTGAATTTGAGCCGCATCAGTATTCTCAGGCATTAAATTCGGATTTTCAGATTGTTCCTGAGAACGGATATATAGGAGGATTAAGAATAAAGAGAAAAGCAGATTATGACACCACTTTTAAGGAAGCTAAAAGTGTGGAATATCAATATACTAACGGAATAAACTCAGGCGTTTCTACAGGGATTTTGGCCAAAAAGAATTTATATACCTTTACTAATTGGAGCTTAAGAAGCACATCAGGGCAATTGTATACAGGATGGACTTTCAGCATCAACTCCATCATTCCACTTTCTAATTTTTCTGGCTCCTTTATCGAATACAGCAGTGTTGTTGAAAAAGAAAAGGATAAAGGGTATACGATCAATCAATTCACCAACTCTCTGGAGTATCCGAATAGAAAAGGGGTCACTATTGCAGAGGCATATAGTATTATGGATCCTCAAAACGAAATGGGATTTAAAAGAGGAAAACTATCATTAAAATCTTATTATAGCTCAGCAAATGCTTTGCTAAAAGAGGAGAAATATAATTATACATTTAGTCCGGTGCAATATGCCAAAGCATTTAAATTCGGAGGTAAGGGCTCCTGTCAATCAGGGAATATTATAAACGGTACTGCCTATCAAATTCCTTATGCGGATTTTACGTTAAGAGAAAAAATTACCAAGACATACGAAGGAGGGCAAGTACTTGAAAGTAAAGAATCTTATGCGTATGACCAGAAAGACAATTTTGGAGACCAATTCCTTAAAAGAAAAGCTATAACTTATCCTGACAACAGAAAAGAAGAAGAGACTTATGTCTATACTTTTGAAAAAACAACTCCTTTGTACAATGAGCTTGCCAATAAAAGACAGTATACCATAGTTTCAAAAGAAAATAAATTAGATGCAGTCTCTATTATCAAATCAGAAATAGAATACACAAAGGTTCCAATATTTAATAGTAAAGGAACGGCTACCAATACTCAGAATATTTTTCCTACAATCTTTAATAAGTCAACGAATGGAAGTCCTGTAGAAAATGAACTGACGATTGACAAATATGATAAATACGGCAATATAATGATGGGACATACCAAGGGGGGAGCCTATCATTATTACTATTATGCATATAATGGAAAATATCCTATTCTGAAAATTGAAGGAGGCATTGTAAGCAATACTGCCCTTGATTCCAAAATAGAAGAACTGATCAATCTTTGTGAAAACAATACTTCTATAAACACTTCTATCATCAATGCTCAAAAAGATATTAGAATATTATTGCCGGAACACCAGGTAACTGCTTATACTTACTTTCCTAATATCGGGGTGGAAAGCATTTCCCCTTCAACAGGAATTACAGAATATTATATCTACGATAGCCTACACAGACTACAAGCAATTAAAGACTCTAATCAAAAGATCATCAAAGAGTTTACATATAACCATTCAAGTGTAGATCCTGTAAAAGATATTTATTACAGTGATGAGAGAAAAAGGAATATTACAAAAAATGATTGTCCCAATGGAGCTGAAGGAGGTGATTATGAATATATTGTTCCGTTTGGAAGATATGTTTCATTCATTAGCCAGCAGGATGCAGATAGTAAAGCTCAGCAGGATCTCACCATAAGTGGACAACAAGAGGCTAATTTATACGAAAGCTGTGATATCACACAGTGTATATATATGAGTTCATTCTGGAACGGATTGAGTATAAATAAAATAGGGTATAGAAAAGTAAAAGTTAATATTGATCTCCCCTTCAATTATTTATCCTATCCTTGGAAAGAAGGAGTAAAAATAGCGCAGCTTGAATTAGAATGTGCTCCTGTCTATAAAACATTCAGATATGATATTGGAATAATAAATCCTAATTCTATATGGACGGTGTATGTAGATCCTAAAGGACAGGTCTTTTTAAAATATGATAGTCTTGAGCCGATCATACCTTATCAGTTATCCTTCATTTTTTATGCTGAATAATGAGTTCTATGTCTAACCTCAAAATATTTTCCGCAATGAAATTATTACCTCTAAAAAGTAAATGCATAGAAGATGAGCTACACTGCATTCATGATCAGCATAAGGAAAGAATAAAACATATAAACTAATACTGATGAAAAATATAATAATCCCAATAAGTGCCCTTCTTATGATGGGAACTATCAAAGCGCAGGTTCAGCTGCCGAGTGGTTTGGCTGGAACTGCTAATGAAAACTATGTATATACCAGAACCTATCTGGAAGAGAAAACCCAGAGTGATCCTGCTGCTAAACAAGCCCAAACTGTTCAGTATTTTGATGGTTTGGGAAGACCCAAGCAGGTGGTAAATGTAAAAGCCTCTCCTCAAGGAAAAGATGTGGTTATTCCTATTGAATATGATCCGTTTGGAAGACAGGTAAAAGATTATTTACCCATTCCTCAGTCAGGAACTCAGAATGGTGCTATTATTTCTAATCCTTTATCTAATGCTGCAAACTCTTATGGATCCGAAAAGATCTATTCTGAGAAAGTATTGGAAAAATCTCCGCTGGACAGAATCTTGCAACAGATTCAGCCGGGTAACGACTGGGCTAATAAACCTGTAGGCTTTGGATATGAAGCCAATGTAGCCAATGAAGTATACCAATATACAACCAAGACGACATGGGAGAACGGCGCTACTAAAAGTGAGCTAAGTTTATCTCCTGCTACAACTTATGCTCCCGGAACATTATATAAAAATACTGTCACAGACGAAGACGGAAATCCAACGGTAGAATTTAAGAATGGAAGAGGCCAGACTCTGATGGTAAGGAAGGTGAATTCTACTGAAAATGCAGATACCTACTATGTGTATAATGAATATGATCAGCTAGCCTTTGTCATTCCCCCCAAAGCAGTCAACAAAGGAACGGCAGAGCCTTTGCTTAACGACCTTTGTTATCAATATCGTTATGATAGCAGAAACCGTCTGGTAGAAAAGAAACTTCCAGGTAAAGGCTGGGAATATATGGTGTATGATAAAGCTGATAGATTAGTTTTAACTCAGGACGCTAATCTAAGAGAAAAAGGGCAGTGGATGTTTACCAAATATGATCAATTTTCACGACCAATTTATACAGGCATATTAGACAGTCCCCCAGGAAGAATTCAACAGGTTCCTGTTATAGAGGGACATGGTTCCAATAATGAAACCAGATCTGTTAATAGTTGGAGTAACAGTGGTATGGACATTTTCTATACGAGCAATCAGGCTTATCCTACCAGTAATTTTAAGCTTTTAAGTGTCAATTATTACGATACTTATCCCGGCTACAATTTTAATCCTCCATTTCCATCAACTATTCAGGGAGAGGCTACTTTAACAGAAACATTGTCTTCTGAAGGCAGAAGCACTAAAGGACTTCCTGTAATGAGCCTGGTAAAGAATATTGAAGATGACAACTGGACCAAAAACTACACCTATTATGACACCAAAGCAAGAGCTATTGGAGCGTATTCTATCAATCATTTAGGGGGGTATACCCAAACAGAATCCAAGCTGGATTTTGCCGGAGTAGCTCAAAATGTTGTTACCAGACATAAAAGACTGGCAACCGATACAGAAACAGTGATCACAGAAAACTTTGAGTATGATCACCAGAACAGGCTGCTTGTCCACAAACATCAGTTGAATTCCAATCCCGTGGAAATCCTCACCCAGAATACATACAATGAACTTTCCCAGCTTGAATCTAAAAAGGTGGGTGGAATTTCTGTAGGAACTCCGCTTCAGCAGATTGATTATAAATATAATATCAGAGGCTGGATGACTAAAATTAATGATCCTGCTAACCTGAATGGGAAACTGTTTGGGTATGAAATAAAATACACTAATCCGGTTAATCCACTCTATGCCACTGCAAGATACAACGGTAATATCGCAGAAATAGACTGGAATACCTCCAACAATAATGTATTGAAAAGATATACCTATGATTATTATGCAGATAATAAACTGAAGTTCGGGCATTACTCTGAACCCTGGGCAACAGCACCTCAAAACAGCTTTTACAGTGAGTATATTATTTATGACCTGAACGGAAATATCACTCAGTTATACCGTAATGCTAAGAACTCCACTACTGGAGTCGCAATGCAGATTGATGATCTTACCTATAGCTATGCAGGAAACAGATTACAAACGGTAACAGATGGCACCCAGAATAATGCAGGTTATGAAGGAGGAGGTAATATTATTGAGTATGACCTGAATGGGAGTATGACCAGTATGAAGGATAAAGGAATTACATCCATCGCTTACAATTTTCTCAATCTTCCTGATAAAATGATCATGCTACAGTCCGGAGTAGGTCTTACTTATTTATATGGAGCCAATGGTACAAAACTTCAGAAAATAAAATCAACTTTTGAATGTGGTATTATAGATTGTTACAGCATTAATGCCATCTCAGATTATCTTGATGGATTTCAGTATATGAGCTCCTCAACAAGCAAAGATAGTGGTGGGAGTATTGAGCTATTATCTAAAAGCCGGGAAATGTCTAAGGCAATGGAAATCCAGGCTTATACACTCAATGATACTATTGTCCCAGCTACAGCAAGAGGTTCTTTGGGGCAAATAAAGAATCCCAATCTTTCTTTTTTTCCAACTTCAGAAGGATATTATGATTATCAAAAAGATCAGTATATTTACCAATACAAGGATCACCTTGGAAACGTGAGAATAAGTTTCGGAAGAAACAGCGCAGGTGCTCTTGAAATCACAGATGCCAATGATTACTATCCATTTGGAATGAATCACCTCAATACCGGAAATACATTTTTTGGTCAGGGTACTTATAAGAACTATAAATACCAAGGACAAGAGTTGCAAGAGACAGGCTTTTATTCATTTAAATGGAGAAATTACATGCCCGATGTTGGTCGTTTCTTCAACATAGACCCTCTTGCTGAAAAATATGATGATTATACACCTTATCAATTTTCATCCAATCAACCAGTTCACGCAAAAGAGTTAGAAGGTTTAGAGAGTTCTAATGATTTAAACAAGAGATTATCTCCTCAGCAAAGGGCAATTTCGGATAAAAGAGTTCAAGCATACGCAGCGGAGGCTAAAAGTAATTTTAGCAATGTGTTTAATGGTAAATTATCAGTACAACCAAAATTAGGTGCTTTAGGTGGAGAAGTAGGAGTAAGTTTAGGTCCATTGAAGGGACATGTAGGTGGTGCTGTTGCTAAAGTTGAAGGTTCTTTAAATACACAAAAGCCATCTGTTAATATTAAAGCCGATGGGCTATCTGTAGAAGGATCATTAGGAGTTAAGAATGCTAAAATAGAAGGTAGTGCTTCTGCGATTTCAATGGAAGGAGAAGGAACAATAAAGAATGGTAAACCTTCCGGAAGTTTTAATGCTGAAGGAGGAAAGGTAGAAGGAAAGATTACAAATGGTAGTGTTTCATTAGATTTATCAGATTTGAAAATTGGTGGAGAAGTTAAATTATTTAAAGCTGTTCATGTTGGAGCAGAAGTAAATGTAGGTGAGGCTATAAAAGGAACAGTAAATGCTATAAATATGGTAGGAACGGCAGTGGGAAATTATTTCCAAGAGAAAATGAACAATGTAAAAGAAAAAATAAATAGTAACTAAGATATGAAACTAAATAACTTGAATTTAAGTAGTAAAGAAATTGTAAATATTGTTAAATATTCCACTATAGGAATTTTAATACCAATGTTTATTATTGGTATTGTTTTCAATGCTTTAGGATGGACATCTTCCACTTTAAATGAGGAAAAGGTTACTGGAGTGAAATCATTATTAGTATTTGTGATAACATTTCCCTTGTATATTATTTTATTTTTTATAATACAGTTCTGTTATATATATATTGGTTTGAAGATATATAATTTTTTAATAAAGCTACTGAAAAAATAGATTTAAAACTCCTCGCTACCGCACGATTGTATCGTGTGGCAGATAATAAGTAACCTCATATTTTATGAGGTTACTTACAATTACAAGTACAACGGCAAAGAGCTGCAGGAGACGGGAATGTATGATTATGGCGCAAGGATGTATATGCCGGATCTAGGAAGATGGAGTGTGGTGGATCCGTTGGCAGAAAAGATGAGACGTTGGTCACCCTATAATTACGCTTTTGATAATCCTTTGAGGTTTATTGACCCAGATGGCAAACAAAATGAAGAAGCTATTAGAAATTTTTCAAAAGAGGAAATTGATATTTCAAAAGAGATAAGGAGAGATATAAAACAATCGAACACACAAGAAGCTCATAACGAAGCAAATTTTGAACAGTTTGATTTCACTCAAAATGGTAAAGATAATTTAGATTGTCCTAAATGTCCTAAAAATGCTAAAAATTGGCAAACATATACAGAAAGCAATAATCCATTTGATAAAGATTTTTGGACTTGGGATAACTTTAGTAACGGAAGAAAGACATATTACTACTTAGAGGGAGAATGGCATGAAATGAAACTCACAACAGGAGATGTTCCTATTGGACCTGCAGATACCTTCAAGATTACTAACCTTCATGGGTTTTATATAAGAGCAAAAACATTATTATCAAATGGAACTTTTGAAAAAACTGTACAGGCTTTAGCCAGCTTAAAAGAAGGGACAAGTTTAATTAAATTAATAAAATCATTTGAAGCGGAAGCTAAAGCGTCTGGGGCTAATCAAATAATAATACGAGGAATTGATATTGTTGAGACTAGACTTATAAAAGATATTGATTTTGCTAAAAGGCTAGGATATGCAGTGGAAGAAACCACTAATAACTCAATAAAAATTTCTAAAAAATTATAATATGCTAAGTACATCAAATATTAATGCTATTGAAGGCAAGTTTAGAAGAAATAAAGTTGAATTTAAAAATACATTTTTATTTAAAGAGATGCCTATGAATATTCCAAATATTTTAGGAGATAATGAAATCTGTGTTATTTATTACACTAATTCAATAAATTACAGTTGGTTTTTAACAAACCAAAATTTAATTATTCCTTCAGAAATAAATATTAGTTTATCTTCATTAAAAAAAATTGATTTTCTTAATATAAAAGAAAATCCTAATGAGAAGTTGATGAATAAAGAACTGGATTTATTTACAGAAAATTATAATTTTAGTATTATGGTTGAAGAAAAAAGTTGGCCTCTTATATATAATAT
>NZ_JBBGZQ010000031.1:0-57034 GCF_037572595.1 Chryseobacterium sp. MYb328
ACTCTCCTCCATTAGCGAATACTGAGACTAAATCTTTATAAGCCTGAGTCTGGCCAAAGGTGGCACTCCCACCAAAATTGGTATTCCCACCTAAATTTCCAGGATAGAAGCTTGTACTCAACCTTCCACCACCGCTCAGCATTTGTCCCATTACACCACCACCCTGGCTTTCAATAAAACCTGTATACTCTGCCTGCATTGCCTGATAATCATAAGGGAGTGTCTTTCTGCCATCAGGGTCAATGAACATTATCGGATTATTTAATCCATAATTATATGGAGAAAATCTACGGGAGATCTCTGCCAGAGGATCGGCAACTCCCCATCTTCCAATGTCCGACATATAAAATCTTGCCCCATAATCATACATTCCCGTTTCCTGGAGCTCTTTACCATTATATTTATAAGAATAATGGCTTCCAAACTTAGACGTTCCTAATGATCCCTGGATATGATTCATCCCAAAAGGATAATAATTATTGGTATCGATAATTTCAGGAGCTCCTTCGCTGTTTTTAGCAAAACTTACCCTGGTATTTCCAAGGTGGTCTTTATACTGGTAATATATAATTATTTTCTAATTTAATAGAAGAAAACCATTGCATGATCGGCAATGGTTTCTTTATTATTTTACTGTTGAAAGCACAAGCATGATGCTCACGCCATCAAAGGGGCATTGTAGGCATTATAGCTTCCTAAGCTAGATAGAAGATTGTTACTTAAATTAGGTAATACAATACTCTAATTTTACATACTTATAAATATTCATAAATTATTCTCTTCAAACCATTTTACAATATCTCCTATTAATGATTTTCTGTTTCCTGTATTTTCTATGGTAGGATTTTTTCTTCTTTCTTCAAATATTTTTGCACGATTGTAGTGTCCCACAATAAATGTTAAGAAGGCAGAAATAATAAGGTATGTTATTATTAAGACACCTCCGTTTTTATCTTTTTGAAAATTATATTGTAAAAATCTTTTTGTTCTAACAAATAAAAGGTGATTGAGAATACCAATCAATAGCATACTAATTACAATATATTTGGTTGATGCAATTAATTGTATGTTATAAAAAAAACTTATTAAACCTATTATAGTTATTACATTAATACTTATAATCGTTGTACTAACTGCTGTAGCACTAAATAATGCCTGAAATTCATTCTCATTCTGCTTATCTTTATAGTATCTATAAATTCTGAACAAAAAATAATAATATGCTTTCATTTCTAAATTTTAATTTTCTCCCGGTTTAGGGAATAAAGAATTACCTGTTGAGTACTCATATAAAAATTTTCCTCCAAAATAAATAAGGCTTACAGGAGCACCCCATGGAGTAAAGCCAATAGCCCCCATTGCTAAATCAACACTTGCTTCTGTACCAGTAATATCCCCTCTTAACCATTGAGCTACAGTTACTCCCATTCCTACACCACCTACAACTTTTCCCGCTATAGAATACGCAGAAGTTGCTTTTCCAGCAGCGGCGTATCCGTTTCGAAGCCCTTGTACTCCTCTTATAAATTTACCATTAGCTCCTTTTTCTAGAATTTTGGTAGATTTGACAATACCTTTTGCGTCTACCCAATGGTACTTACTATAAATACTTTTTTCTAAAGCGTAATAGGCAATTCCTCCTGCAATCATGACATTACCAGTATGTCCCAAATCGAATCCTTTTTGAGTAGTACCAAAATTATAAGATGGTTCTCTTATCTCAGGAATACCAGAGCTATTAAGCTTCAACATATGCGCCACCATTTCCTGTGATGTATTTGCATCTCCTTCTGCACCTCCTGTCCACCAACTCATATAACCATTATGGCTACGCAGTGAATACTCTCCTCCATTAGCGAATACTGAGACTAAATCTTTATAAGCCTGAGTCTGGCCAAAGGTGGCACTCCCACCAAAATTGGTATTCCCACCTAAATTTCCAGGGTAGAAGCTTGTACTCAATCTTCCACCACCGCTCAGCATTTGTCCCATCACTCCACCGCCCTGGCTTTCAATAAAACCTGTATACTCTGCCTGCATTGCCTGATAATCATAAGGAAGTATCTTTCTGCCATCAGGGTCAATGAACATTATCGGATTATTTAATCCATAATTATATGGAGAAAATCTACGGGAGATCTCTGCCAGAGGATCCACCACTCCCCATCTTCCAATGTCCGACATATAAAATCTTGCCCCATAATCATACATTCCCGTTTCCTGAAGCTCTTTACCATTATATTTATAAGAATAATGGCTTCCAAACTTAGACGTTCCTAATGATCCCTGGATATGATTCATCCCAAAAGGATAATAATTATTGGTATCGATAATTTCAGGAGCTCCTTCGCTGTTTTTAGCAAAACTTACCCTGGTATTTCCAAGGTGGTCTTTATACTGGTAAATATAGCGGTTTTCTGCATAACTGTAAAAACCTTCGGCAGTGGGCACAAAATCCAGTTTCCACGTTGGTGTTAAATCAGAATCAGGAAAGATTGTGCCTCTATTTGTATAAGCCTGTTCTTCAAAAGCAGATTCTGTACGGCAGGTCAGACAGATCCCGCCTCCCTCAAAATAACGATACTGAAAACCATCCAGATAATCCGTAAT
This sequence comes from Chryseobacterium sp. MYb328, assembly GCF_037572595.1. Taxonomy (NCBI): domain Bacteria; kingdom Pseudomonadati; phylum Bacteroidota; class Flavobacteriia; order Flavobacteriales; family Weeksellaceae; genus Chryseobacterium; species Chryseobacterium sp. MYb328. Next base: position 2,611 of record NZ_JBBGZQ010000031.1, read on the forward strand.
CTTTGCAACAGGAGTTTCTCCTCTTCGCCCTCCCTGTTTAAAATAAGTTTTTCTAAGCTTAGTTCCATCTCCACGGTAAAGGTAATCCAGACTATAAGAATAGGTCCCAAAATCAGATGCTTGAACAATGGATAATCTCTGAGGAAGATTCAGATGATTATAAACAATAGACTGAATCCCTTTATCCTTCATATTGATCATATTCCCGTTTGAGTCATAATCAATCATATTATCCCCTCCTTCATAACCGGTATCGTTTAATGCGTATTCTTTTACCTGATTCAATCGGTTTCCTGTATACTGATAGTCAAGATCATCCACTTGTGTTACTGTAGTGCTGCCGGAAATTGGGATAGCATTTCTTTTCAATGTTTTTATATTTCCGTTCATATCATACGTCACCCTTTCATTAAAAGTATTATTGAAGGGAGTCGTTGAGTTCGGCTCAGAATATACAGCATCCCGAAGCCTGTTTACCTGATCATAGCTGTAATTATAACGTTTCAATATGCCTTCTGATGCATTTTTCCAATCTATTTCCGCAATATTTCCATTGTATTTTCCGGGAGCAACATTCGGATTTTGAGGGGTTACATATTTTATTTCATAACCAAAAAGCTTGCTCCCAAGATTTGCAGGGTCATTTATTTTGGAAAGCCCACCTTGGATATTATAGGTATAATCTATACTTTGAAGGGGATTAGCGATATCGATACCACCCACCTTTTTATTTTTGACCTGAGAAAGTTCATTGTATTCATTTCTGGATAAAATTTCTTCAGGCTTCTCATTGATTTTATGTTTGTGAACAAGTAATCTGTTTTGAGCATCATAGGTAAAAGTCTGTGTGATCACTTGTTCGGCATCAGTATCCAGTCTTTTATGATATACTTTAGACTGCTTCGTTAATCCTATAAAATCAAGCTCCAATTCTGTCTTGGTATAGCCTCCCAGGTGGTTAATAGAATTGGTAGCCACCACTCTGGATTTGGAATCATACCAGTTCCAGGTTTTGGTCCAGTCATCATTTTCGATATTCTTTACATAAGAAGCCGTAGGAAGATTTTTGGTATTCAGAGAAGCGGTCATGTCATCCTTAATAATATTTTGTCCCATGATTTGCGTAGGAGCAGCCGGAATCCCAGAAGGATAAGTATCATAGTAATTAACACTTAGAATAGATTCTGTATCCACCATAAAATAATTATTGACATAATAAACGGTCATCCCACTTTTGGTGAATCCCTGCGTACTTCGAGGTTCTGAAATGATATCATTTTTAATCAAATCTTGTAAAACTGCTCTTTTTGCGGTTGATACCACAATACCTGTATAGGCAACTCTTCCTAAAATATCATACTTTGTAATGAACCACTTGCCCTTCGATGCCATGGCTGCATCCTGGGTCAAGACCAATCTGTCGGCTTTATCATACACCATATACTCCCAGCCTTTTCCAGGTAGCTTTTTTTCTACAAGCCTTCCTGATCCGTCGTATCGATATTGATAACAAAGATTATCCTTTACCGTTCCATCCAAGGAAACAACAGAAGCCAATGGAGGAATTACCAGAACCAACTGTCCGTAATCATTGTACACATAATAGGTATCTATATTCTGGGTTCCATCATTTTTACGGGTTAGAATGAGCTGTCCTGCTGTATTTTTAAACTCAACGGTTATATTTCCATCACCATCAGTAACCGTAGTTTTTATCAATTGATTATTCGCGTAGGTTCCATTTTCAGTCACAGCAGAAACAGTAGCGCTATCACTCCACGAATTGGATACCGCATACTTTTTTACTTCTCCATTCATGTTGGCACTGTATTCTATCTGAACCGGATGCGAAGCCCAGTCATTTCCAATCGGAATCACTTTATTAACTCTGCTTAAAGGAGAGCTTTCCATCTGTTTTTCAGAGTAGATTTTTTCAGCGCCATAAATCCCCGGAGCATTAGCCAGCGGTGATGTATACTTCGCACCAGACTGTGTAGCCGTTTGCGGAACAGGAAGGTATTCTTTATTTATTCTCCCGAAATCATCATATTCTATATGGGTAACTATATCCTTTCCCGACGGAGTGGCTGCAATATCCACAAGTTGGGTATTTCTTCCCAGTCCATCAAAATATTGGACAGTCTCTGTTTTTTTGACACAGTTTTCATCAAGACAATTCTTGACATAGGTATAGTTCTCTGTAGTCGTGGTATTTAATGTCTGAGCCTGAGAATATCCCAAAGTCAACACAATACCCAGTATATTTAAATATTTTTTCATAGTTGATAATCATCATAAATTGTGAAACATGATCTCTGTAATTGTCTTATATACGATCATCGGAAAATCAATAATGTCTATAGTTATACTGATATTCACTGACTGTCTTACCGTTCCCGTCCATTATTTTTATCAGCCTGTTGAATGCATCATAAACATAAGTTGTTTTCATTCCGTTAGGTAAAATACTGTTGGTAACCCCTATCATCGGATCATAAGTAGAGGTGGTCATAACATAATCTTTTAGGGCAGGATCTTTACGCATATTCTCCAAAGCCTGTAATAAAACTGCTTCATTATCAGGATTATTTGCATCAGCATTGGATGCTGATACAGCAGCTATAACAGATTGCAATACTGATACCTGATTAAAGGAAAGCCCTTCAATCTTTGCAATAGGGTATGTTTGGTAATATCCCCAAATGGTAGTAACCGGAACATTATCTTTTCCACGTGCCTGAAGCAGATTTCCTTTATCATCATATTGCTCCATATACCCTTCTGTGACCTGATTTTGGTTCTGTGTATTAAAGCTTGTTACGGACGAAGGATGCAGAGATGAAGCAGCATCATACTTTGTTTCCGTTTTACCTACAAGAATTCCGTTCACTTTTACATCCGTCTGCAATGGAACAGAAATCATATTGGCATTAATAAGACGGGTGTTATTCAGATCTCCGGCATATTGTATTTTCTTTTCAGTAATTTTTCCATCCGGAGCAGTTTCTTTCATGGCTGACAGCTGAAAATTGGATGGATTAAATGTAAATTCTGATATATTTTGCAGTTTTGTTCCATTGCTGTAGTAAGTATTAGACACTGTTTTGGATGATTTCAACCAAGACGCTCTTGATTTATAGCCACCACATACCATATATTCATCTACTCCACTAATTTCATCAAATACATTGTCCATGTTTTCATCTGATAATAATTGATTTTGCTTATTAAAAGTCTCCATTTTCACCTTCACCCCTGAAGACACCATGTTGTAGTAAGGCCTGTACCACGATTGATTATTCAGAATGTAGTCATCAAGCGTTTTAAAATAATGTTTGGTATATCCCAGGTTACTGGAAGGTTCTCCATAAATTTCCTTGACATTTGTATAGATTATATATCTATCATCATAATCAATATCTTCCCCATGAGTGCATGTTTCGTTATAGAACATCTTCCCACTTGAAGAATTGGAATCTGTAAAAAGGTCGTAGTTATAAGTAATTGTTTTCTTTACTATTTTATTAGCATCATAATATTTTATACTTTTTATACGCGGAATTTTTACATAATAACTATTTCTAATAGGGCCATCAGTATTGAAAACGGCATAATTAGTGAGTGACCCATTACCATTTCCACTGATTTTAATGGTATAAGTACCTGTAGGCAGATCATAATTTTCTATCCAAGGACATCGTTTTTGATACTCAACCAACTTCTGTCCTGCAGAATTAAAGAGCTCATACGTTGGCGGGATAATAATATCCCCATGCATATTTTTAATAACATAGGTTTCATCAGCATTAAAAATCACACGGTACATTTTTTTCTTTGGAACCTGAAAGGTATAATTACGAGTAGTATGGGTGTCAAAATTAATGCTATCTACGACCTTTAAATATTGATGATTGGGTTCTCCAATATAATCATCAGACAATTGAGAATTAGCCTTATTTGCATAGATTTCTCCTGCTTCAAAATTATATTCGACCTGCCCTCCTTCTGGCAGTGTCATACTCTTTAAAGCAGAGACAAAATATTTAGGATTTATTGGTCTGGTATCGGTGCACACATAATCCCCGTATTTATTAGGATCGGATAAGGGTCCGTAATTGTTTAACGATTCACTACTATAGTCAAACGTTCGTTTTTCTATTTCCTTAAGGCTTTTATCCAATTTAATCAAGTATTTAAGATTACTATTCCAATAATCAAAGCTGTACTTAGAAATCAAATGTGAAGACTTATCCCATTGTGAAATCGTTTTTATCTTATAAGGATCTTCATTTTTATCAAATGTCTCAACATCCTGATCAAACACGTTTTCAAAAGTTATTTTACCATATCTTGTAGATATGGTTTCCAATTTACAATATTGATACAGCAGAACAAGTGACTGATAGCCTCCATATTTACTCTTTTTTTCATAGGTAAAATTGGCTATCTCAGTATTACTTTCATCTATAATCTTAGTTAAATAAAAAGCGGATCTGTAGTTAAATCCACTACTGTATCTAACATCAAATCGGGCAATACTATAATCACTAAAAACATATTTAAAACCCTTAGTATCAGTTATTGTAAATGAATTCAGGATAAGTGTTGCCATGTTAGAATCTCTGGTATATTCTATTTTAAGATTATTTACTGAGATATTATTTACTGTAAAAGTGTTATTTATAGTATCTCTTACAATCTTGAATTTCCCTGAATTCCCAGGGAAATTATAATAATAAATATCATCAAACTTATTTTTTTTGTAATCATATTTACTGGCATCCTGATATTTCTCATCAGGATCATTAACATTTTCTTTAGAAATGACCCCTCCTTTAATCATTGACCATCCAACACCTACTTCAGTTCCTCTTTTATTGGGTCCGGAGTTATATACGTGATAGTTTAAACTCACTGAAAGATTCAGGTTTTGATTTCCTGTGGGCAATGAAAATAATGGAAGGGATATATCAGGAACTCCTGTAGATAGAGAGACAGGCGTATTGATATAAGATGCCATAGAAGAAACTGATGGCACGGGAAATGAAGTATCCCCAAAGTTTCTTTGAGTAGATGAAGTTTGTGACCAACTCCAGTTAAAGAGTAATATTAATATTAAAAATATTCTTTTCATACGTGTTTTATTTCTTAATTAATTTAGCATTCGCTGTTTTATTATTAGTATCCGTTTTTATCGTCACCAGATAGGCTCCCTGTACCAAAGCCTGGGTATTAATCTTGGTCACATTGTTCTTTGTTTTCAAGCTTTGAAGCTGTCTTCCGCTCATATCATACAGCATAATATCAGCCTCTTTAAAGTCAAAGCCAATTTCTATATATGCATAATCAGATACAGGATTGGGATAGATCTTGATATCATACTTTTCAATCAGGTCATTTACCTGTTTATCACCAAGCTTTACAATCTTCCAGTTTTCTTTCCCTAATTCTTTGGCACTGGTTCCTGCCAGAATAATAGAACCGTCTTTGTTAAGTTTCAAATCTGAAAGTCTCTCTTCTTTCTGTCTGGATTCTCCGCTTACATGTTTTCGCCACTGTTCATTTCCGTTTCCATCCAGGTAGATCATCCAGAAGGTCTCATCATCTTTTTCTATTCTTCCTTCTGCCTGGGTATAACCACCTAACAGAATTCCTTTCGAGGATTTGTCGTCTCCTGAACGGATCACACTGGCTCCCATCAGAATATCACGGTTTTTGAAATTGTAAGATTTCTGCCACTGCTCATCACCTCTTTCATTTAAAGAAATCAGCCACAGATCGGTTCCCTCTTCAATTCCAACAGTCTTGTTTCCTGATCTTTCGGATCTGGATTCCCCACCAATGATATAACCATTTGAGGTTAAAGACAGCGTTCTGATATGGTCATCTCCTTTTCCACCATAGTTTTTTTCCCATTCTACTTTTCCGTTTTTATCCAGCTTGATGATCCAGTAATCTCCTTCACCGAAGTTGCTGCTGGCTTTTGGCGTCTGGCTAATGGCTGTTGAACTGACAGATCTTTCATCTGAAGATTGACTCTCAGGATTTCTTACCCCGAAATTCTTCACCTCGGAGCTTCTTGAATAAATTCCCAATAAGGCGCCACCATCTTTTGTAGGAATCATTTTCTCTACTTCATCCAAACCTTTTCCGCCTACTATCAATTGGGATCGTTCTTTTCCGTCTTTGTCGAGTCTGGTAATCCAGACATCTTTGGAGCCATATCCTTGGGAAGAGTTTTGTACATTCCCGGCTACAAAAAAGCCTAAATCTGTACTTTGAATGACTGCTTTAGCTTCTTCATCGGAAGAGGTTCCTAATGTTTTCTGCCAGATTTCATCGCCAAATTCATTGATCCGGATCAGCCAGATATCTGAACCTCCTTTGGAATCTTCTTTCTTATCCAGTCCTTTTCCGGAGTATGAGGTTCCTGCTAAAAGAAATCCTCCCTCCTGAGTGCTTACAGTGGCTGACAAGTAATCATGGTTATTTCCTGAGAAATACTTTTCCCAGGCTTCTTCTCCTTGTTGATTGAGTTTAACCAGATGGAAATCGTAACCATTGTTCTGTTTACTTCCTGAAGTTTGCCGTTTGTCGCTCTGGATAGAGCTTCCTGTGATAAGATACTGCTGATCAATAGTGGTGGTCACCTGGCTAAGGAAATCCTGAGTAGAGGACTTGACATCTTTCTGCCAGAGAACATTCTGGGCAGATACGCCAAGAATTGTGCATACAGTACATGCACTGAGATAAATCTTTTTCATTCCCGTGTTGTTTTTGAGTTTAATGATTAGTTTTCAAATTTTTGCAAATTTAACTTTTTTTAAATCACGTCAATATGATTTAACATATAATACTTCTAAACATGATGATATTTCTATCAATATTTGTCATTTCATATCATTCTCCTACAAAGCTACAATGCGACTGCGACAGAACCTGTCGTATTATTTAAATAAATTACAAAAGGATACTCAACAAATTATTGTATTTAATTAGTCAAGCTTTCAAATGCAACTCACACCCATGAGATATTCCCGCACTTAAATCACTCAATTTTGATTTTTGGAGACAGAAATTAACAAAAAAGGGATTAATTCAGTGAGGTTTTCAGCCATTATACCTACTCAATTTTGTGTAGTATACCGGATAATGATGTCAATATTGAATACTATACAATTAAAATTATAAGATTTTGCATCCATCAAATCCTTTTATATAAGGGCTATTCGGTTAAATGTAGTATCTATGTAGAACCAGTCCAATATTAATTTACAAAAGAAAAACAGAGGATGCTTTGTTTTTTATTTTAGTTTTAATTTCAACACAATAGGTTATCCATATTTCCTATAGTCTAAAAAAACATTAATCACCAAAAAACACCCACATTATGGAATTACACAAGAAGATCTTATTGGGATCATTTATTTCAATGGCTATAGTATCATGTAATACTACAAATGATAATGTAGAAGAAAAAAACCCACAAGAACAACAAACACTCTCAGCATTGCAAGCTATACCCCAGGCAGATATCCCTGCCGGTTTTGAAAAAACACAAATGTGTAAAGATGTTTATCTTCCTGGGCAGGATTATATTCCCGGAACAGCTTCAAAAGGAGCAGTCGTTACCAGTAAAAAATGGCCTAATGGCAGCGTAATCACTGTAAGTCTTAATGGAGGAACCACTAAAGTTCGTAACAAAGTGATGCAATATGCTAATGAATGGTCTCAATATGCCAACATCAAATTTAACTTTATCACCAGTGGAACAGCACAAATCCGTGTTACCTTCACTGCCAACGCAGGCTCTTATTCATATATAGGAAAAGATGCTCTTAGTATAGCTTCCAATAAGGAAACAATGAACTTCGGCTGGTTTAATGATTCAACAAGTGATTCAGAATTCAGCAGAACAACCATCCACGAATTCGGACATGCTCTGGGAATGATCCACGAGCATCAGCATCCTCTAGCAGCTATTCCATGGGATAAGCCAAAAGTATATGCCTATTATGCAGGAGCTCCAAACTACTGGTCTCAGGCTCAGGTAGATAATAACCTTTTTGCAAAATACTCAACTTCTCAAACACAGTATAGTGCTTATGATAAATTATCAATTATGCACTATAGCATCAGTTCAACGCTGACTACAAACGGATTCAGTGTGGGAAATAATACTGTTTTATCTCCTACAGACAAACAGTTTATCGCATCAGTATATCCAAAATAAGTAAGCTACTTATCTCCATATAAGTCTGCCCTGGGTAAAATCAGGGCAGACTTTGTTTGTTCACAACCGGTATGCAGCGGAATAGTTTTCAAATGATTTTCTGTAAGCGTCCGGAGACTTTGCAGTGAGTGATGACCTAAATCGTAGTTATTATATTCAAATAGTACTTTGTTCTAAAACTTACAGTCTGCTTAATGGCATAAGTAAAAAATAAAGTTTTTAAATCCCAAATTCGTCTCTTTCCCAAACACATAAATTCCTTGTTGGCAATCCACAATAAATAGCTATTTCCGGGCGGTCCAGCTGCGATTCAAGATCTACATCCGCATCCCATACAGCTATATTGACATCCTTCAAATTCGGTAAAGAGTTCAACACCCGTACGTCTGTAACTCTTGTATCTAATAAATCCAGACGTTCTAATTTTTTTAATGGTTCTAAACCGGAAATATCATCAAGTTCCATACTTTCCGAGAATGTCAGCCATTTCAAATTAGGAAATTTCGATATTCCTTTTAAATTAATCCTATTTTGAAGAACTGAAACATCTAATTTTTCAAGGGAAGGTAAATTTCCGAATGAAGAAAAGTCTTTAATTTCACTATTTTGCAGATCCAGAACTTTTAACTTTTTCAAGTCTTTCAATTGTAGCTCTTTTACCCCTTGAAGTTTCAGAAATTCTAAATTAGGAAATCGACTCAGTCCCTTCACTTTACAGTCATAGGCAGAAAACTGCAATCTTTTTAAGGATTTCATTTTGGGAAGTGTTTTAATATCAAATATTCTATCATTGATGATTTCCAGTGACTTTAAGCGTTTCAAATGTTCAAACCCTGTAAAACGTGCTCTTGAGTTAAAAATTAAAAATTCCAACTTTTTTAAGTTTCCTACATCAAAAATTGTCTTAGTTTTTTCAGTACATACAGATAGTTTTTTTAATTTTTTAAGTTTCATGATAGATTCCGTAGTTTTTACAGAAACCTCATACCCTATTTTTAAAGATTCCAGAGCCTTAAACTGTTTGATTGGATAGGTTGCCACCGCTTCCACAGATTCATAAAAAAACAGTTCTTTCAGCTGATTTTTTAACGGAAGCAGTTTTGAAAAATTTCGAGACTTTATATTACTTTCTCCATGGCATGATAGTTTAAAACAGGTCAAATTAGGAAAATCGCTAAAATAGTTCTGTTTTTTGATAACAGAATCACTAACATTTACGCTTTTAATCTGCTTTGCAATGGGTAAAAAAGCATCCACATAAAATGTAGAGTCATCCAATGAAAGCTTATTTACCTTTTCAAATTCCCTGAGACCCTCAATGGTTTTTCCTTTAAAATTGGTAAAATGGAAATGATTAATATAATTTTTGAGTGCCTGTACGTTTTTTAAATTGATTGACTTTTCCTCTTTAACGAAAAAACAACACGTAAGTTCTTTATTGGAAGGATTTCCCTGCTCCTTCATATCTTCAACAGTGGTACCGGTATCAATTTCAATTTCTTCAAGCTTCTTAAACTCAGAAAGCCCTGCAATACTTCCTATCTGACAGTTTATGAACTCAATGTCTTCTACCGATTTTTTAAAAGGTATAAAAGAAACATCATCAAACTGCGAGTTCGAAATACTTATTCTCCGAACTGATTTCTCTTTTATTTTTTTAGGATACCAGGTAAAGGAGATATTATCTAGCACCAATGTAGATAACCCTTCAATATTGTTTAGTTCCTGAATATTATCAATATGGCAGTTCTCAATCTCAAAGTGTTTATATCCTTTTCTAGGTCCAGCTGCCTGAAGGCCGTTCAAACCGCAGGCATCAAAGTTCATATTGGAAAAGCGCATTTCATATGGAAACTCCCTTATTGTATGACAATCAGAGTTTCTGAACGTCACATTATCTAAGTAGAAATAATTGCAATGAGCCAATTTCAGTAATTCGGAAAAATTAATAATAGTACAATTAGTGAGATATAATGTTCTCAGCTCGCTGAGATAAGGTAAAAATCTGGAAAAATCATCAATTATTAAGTCTTTGAGTTTTAAGCTACGGATAAAATCTGGTTTTTTATAATCAACTTCTGGATTTATACCCAAAATCTGCTTAATTTCTTCATCTGTTTTCGATGTTATGTTTACTTTGCCTTCTTTCATTTGGCCTGTTTTCAATTTCCGGTGATACTATTTAAGTATGGACTTCATTCCATTATCGGAATATCATTTCTTCTGATATTTCGACAGCAATTTTTCCTGGTGATGGTTAAGAGCAATGAGCGACAATTTTTATTAAGTACATTGAAAAAACTGTCGAACCAACCTTGTTTTTGGAGAATAATACAGATAATAGCTTCCGAACAGTATCCCTTCGTACAATTGGGCAATAAACACCATGGTATCTCCGTTTTCGTCCTTCAGTTCCGGCGCATCATAATCGGTTACATAGTCTCTATCCTGAAAAGGATCGCTTAATATATTCATATGATTAGCATCATAATCGGCCTGGATTTCTTCTTCTGTTTTCTCACGCATATAATCTGCTTGATCCCAGATAGGTTCCGTACCGGTGCTTAACAGTAATGAATCATATCCCATCTCCGTATCAGATGCAATAAAATAACGCGTTTTTTCTGGAATTTCTTCAAAATAGGTATCTATATCATTCTCGCACCTTTTGATAAACTCAGGGGTAAAATCTCCTGGTAACTTATCGTCAAAACACAATACTTCATAGGTATTATCTTCAGTTAATCTGAAATCTACCCAGTTATTAAAAACCGGCACAATCACAAAATGGAACCTCAGATCAGCATATTTTTTATGGGCAACGGACCCTGGAAAACTGTATTTAGGTAATAGAACCATCTGATGGAAGTAAGATGGATCGGTAAAAACTTTCGACGGATCTGAAATTTCTTCTAAAACATCTATACCCGGATTAGGATTTTCGAGTCTGTTAAAATAAATCTGATGCTCTTGCCTTCTCGAAGACTTAGAAAACTGACGGACAAGTTGTGTTTCCTTTGAATAAAAAAGATAATGTGAACCCGGAAAATTTGGCGCATACAAACGGCATACAAATTCTAAAGTATTTCCGTTTTCGTCTTTGAAAACAGGCAGATCATAATCGGTGGTATAATTGAAATCTTCATCAAATTCCTCATATTCAAGTTCTCCTTCTTTTTCAAGTTCATAAAGGCTTTCATTTTCCACCTCTGTGGTCTGCCTCAGATAGGTACTGAAATCCCACTTCACTTTCCCTGTAAGTAATGTTATATCTTCTTTATGATAAAAGGTATCCTTTTCACTATATACTGAAGGCTCACTATTTTGCTCAAAATAAACCTGCATGGCTTCGGTATACAAATCTACCAATTCAGAAGTAAGCTCAGGAACAGGCTTACCATTAAAGCCCAGCAACTCATATTTATTTCCATCGATTAATCTGAAATCTGCGTACTCAAAAAGCGTCGGAAATGCCATAAAATGAAAAGTTAATCCTTCCAATTCCGGTTTTGCAAGACTTCCTGGCAAGGAGAATTCAGGAATCAGAATCTTCTGTTCCTTGTATTTTTTATCTTTTTCAACTAAAGTTTCGGTAGGATAGCTTGTCAGTATTCTGTCAGGCTGAACAGAAGCAGTATCAGAAGAACCAGCTTTTTTATAACTGGTAAATTGTCTTGGGTTTATCATGGTCTTAGTGTTACAGGGTTAGCCGTTTTTTGGTTGTATTAGTTTATTACATTGAAAAATCCGTCGCAATATAGGAACTTTATCCATATTTTTTGACAGTTAGATTATTTCTAAAAGAGCGGTTTCATTTTTTTGTTTTCTAATATTTTTTTAAACTATTTGTATCAGTTTTTATTATTTTATATTCTTTTTCAGACTGTAAATTGATAAATAGCCTTCGGCTCTTCCTCAAACAGGGGACCTTTTTATTCTTTAATTTTCCGGAAAGTTATAGATATCCGTCTTTTTCGGGGGATTATTGTATCTGACCACTTATCATTTTTTACGGCTTTTATACCATGTTTCCAATGATATCTTGCCTCTCCACTTAACAGTAAAAGACTTTGGGGTTGTAATAGGATTTCCTGCTGTTCCCTATCTTTTGAAAACTGCATAACACAGGAAGATAAAAGGCTTACAGAGATAATAATATCCTCAAAGCAAGGTACACAGTCTATATGGTTGGATATTCCCTGTCCGGGTTCATATTCATTGATAATAACCTGATCAAAAGAATTTTCAAGGTTAAAATTCTTTTTAATCTTTTCTTCCAATGAAAGAAGCCAATTGGGCAACTCCCCTATTTTAAGGTCCTGATTAATGTTTTTTTTCTTATAATCATAAATATATCCATAATGCTGAACTCTGCGCTTTAAATTGGCATCCCATTCTGCATTATCTATTTCAGAAACAATCAGTTTTTCTTCTTCGGTACTTAAAAAATGATCCTCATAGACAAGACCAGTAATGATATTATTCTGCATCTTCAATAGTTAAAATATATTTTAAAAAACCTATGAAATCTTTGTAAACCGGTTGATATCCGGATTCCAATTCATTAGAAACCCAAATTGAATTTTCATTTTCTTTTGTGGCATGATAACCATAAAAAACAGTTTCGTCACTATTATCATAACAAAGATCTGCCAGTAAATAAATATCTGCGTCATTAAGTAAAGGAGAGGTAAGAAGACTGGGGTTCAGCCAATCATCAAAACTACAAATACCTATAATAAAATGATCTATATAAATATTGCAGCCTCCATATTCGCTTAAAAAATAAAAATAGGCATCATCTTTTATAAATGGAGCTTCTTTCATGATACTTAACGTTTCTTCTTCCCAAAGACGTTCTATCTTTTTCTCATTTAAAGTATCAACCCTGTACTTTGCAGCAATATTCTGCATAAGGTTATCTACCTCAATAATCTTTTTAATCCCCATATTTTTATTGATTTCTACGATTTCGGATTTATTTAGCTCATCAGAATAATAGTGTCAAGATCTTACTGATCACCTATTTCAAACGAAATGTTTTTATCACAATTCACATCAAATTTATCTTACACACTTTAGAATTTCATCTATCTTCTCTATTTCCAATTCGTAAGAATTTATATTTATTCTTTGATACAAATTTTTACAGGCATTTAGAAATTCTTTAATAAAGATATTTTTGTTCAGATAAAAAATATCTTCATTGCCTATTTTAATTCCTATCATTTCTTTTTCTTTTGTTACAGTAACATCAACAGGCTGATCCGGAAAATAAAATTTTTCAGATTCTTTATTGTTCCGAGTTATCTCATCAATCGAATGAATAAAATATGAACATAACTGATCCAGTAAATCCCAATATTTAAATCCGATGAGCTCTTTTCCAAAATTTGTGATGTAAACGGCTCCTTCTATATAAAAATCACCATCCGTTAAATATTCCCTCAATTCACTTTCATTCAATTCATTAAAACGAAGAAAATAAGATTTCCAGTTCTGTGAGATATTGTTTAAATCATCAATGACAATATGTTTCTTTTTTAAGAAAAACTCTACGTGAATTTCTTTATTGTGTATAAAACCGGCTGACTCTTCCATCTTAAATCTTAGTTTACATAATCAAGCTTTAGATTATTGGTTTATTTTAGCTGTTCAAAATAGCGATTAAGCTCTAACTTTAATTAATCTTAATGTAACTTTATGACTATATTTTTTCGCAATATAACAAGTTTCATTGAAATTTAAGATCACTATTCTGAATTTTGGAAGGCTTAACGTAATGGTGAAAACATAGAAATCAACAGTATCTCCAAGTTAAAATCACCTGAAGAATAATCTGATATAAATGTCTTTCTTTTTATAAGCAGCGTTTTTTTAATTTAATATTTTTTCCAAACAAAAATTTAGCTGATATTGCAGAAAATATCCCATGAAAATGTAAAGGTGCCATTCAGAAAAAATCAACGGTAATTATCCGAGTTAAAAAGCATCAATACATCATAAACTAAACCACGGAAACATGAATACAATTAAGATAAGTGTAGATATCAAACAGACAGAATCAATCCTGTTATTTACGATAACCGTACATAATTTTTCTGAAAAAATTATCTACTCCAATATCTCTGATGATTCGGGAGGCTTCACAAGAAGAACTGTTAATTTGTATGATGAGCATCAAAATAAAGTACATAGAGGCGTCAATTATATATCACCCACTACATACACTGAGAATGTAATTGCCATTGAAACCGGGGCAACTGCTCAATTTGTGATACCAGCTAAGCTTGAAGAAATGTATGATGAATTATTTCTCAATTTTAGAGGAGCCAATTTCAATGTTACCCAAAATAAAACCTATTATTTTCAAATGGAATACTTTGGCTCAACATCCGATATGATTCCTTTCAAAATTAACTAGAAAACATAGTCTGTCACCAATACCATCATGAAATGAATACAATATATGAGTCTAAAAATCTGGTATTAGAAGTAGAATTGTGCCACAATAACTCTTTTAATAACCTATTTGGTACATTAAAATGGATTATTGACGGAAGGGATATTGCCAATAAGGATGAAAACAATCTAAGCTATTTTTATGTTGACTGTGAAAGTCTTAAAGCAATATTAGAGGCAAATACAACCATTAAAAATGATTTATTTTACATATCAGACTCACTCATCTTACAGCATTGGAAAGAATGGGAAGATTTTATGGACCTTATTACAGAAGATCCCGAAATAGAAGGTACCGAAAATGTCATTTTTTTTGATCGGAATTATTTTAAAACAGGTAATATATTGACGAGCTTTTTTTTTGATGAGATCATGATTTTTTATACTCTTGAAAATAATATCATAAAGTTTAAGTATTGGTATAAACAGAATGGTACTGAAATTTATGAAGTCCAGATACAAAAAGATACACTGATCGCCTGTACTTCTTCTTTCCTAGCGTTTTTTAACGATATTAATCGGGCTTTATTCAATTCTGTTTCTAAAACCTGATAGAGTTGGTTAATATTAATACATTTGCCTTAATGTAAGGAGCAAGATCTTTTACCCAAGAGCCGGAAACCATTATGAAAAATACACCATTGACCCTAATCCTGTGCTAAAAGAAAAAATGAATAGAGAAAAGTTTATTTCCAAAATTCAATCACACAAATCGTGTTATTACATTTACAATGAAAACGAACAAAACGAAAATACTGGCTTAATAAAGGTTTGGTTATATAACGATCAGATTATTTTAACCTGGGAAGAATGTCCTACGGGATTCGTAGATGATGAATCTACTTATACAAAGGATGAATTACATAATTTTAACAGTTTTGAGGAACTTGAAGTTTTTTTTAATGATAATAATCTCTTTTATTCTAATTTCAAATCCTAATAAAAATAGTTGATGTTGATACAGCAGACTTACTGCATCTTCTAAGGCGTTATACATTCCTTGAAATAGCAGTGCTTTTAGCAATCAGAGAAATGGAGAATAATGATTTTTATGGTCATAACTCTATTTTATCGGCATGTTTTGAGATAATTTAGAAAATTATTTATCATTTTCTACTGTTTTTAAATCATTGTACTTAAATAAATCTTGGAATTCAAGTATAATATATCCTGTATCGTCACCATTTTTGGGAACTACTTTATAAATGATATATTTATCATTTGCATATTGATAGGTAATATTGGTATATTGTTTTTCTAATTCCTTTCTGACATTTCTAAAATTTATTATTTGATTATCATCTTTAATTATAGTTAGTATAGTGTCTATAGCTATTGAAAATATTACGGTAAATATTAAGAGATAAATTATTTTTGATTTTCGAGTTTTTAGATCTTTTCTCTGAAATTTAAATAATAGAAAAATTAATATATTACTTATAAAGTAAGATAAGATAAAAAAGAAATAATAGATATCTTCTTGATAATAAAATATTAATGTAAGCGCAAAAAAACCAAATAGAGTTAGTAATAAAAATGTAATTCCAGCTTGCAATCCTAATTTTATAAAAGAATAATAATTCAAGACACCTATAAATAATAAGGGAAGACTTACAATAGTAAGAATTCCATCAATAATTAATTGAGAAACTGAAAAACATTTATTAACTAGAAATGGGGAAATTTTAAGAATTATAAAAAACTGAGTTAAACCTCCTAAAATTGTAGGCGTAAATATTATTAAAGGGAGATAATCTTTAAGGAATGTTACCCCAACATCAACTTTAATCTCTTCAATTAGTTTTTTGATCATATATTAAAATTATAAAATTAGAAGCTTACATAGGTTCTAATCAACTATTTTTTTTCTAAAACATTAATAATTTTTAATAAAACTATGGTAAATACTACATATGAAGTCAACATAATTTCCTTCATTATCCCAACTATGCTAATATAATTTTATAAGTACACAATTGTCATGTTAAAAAATATTGTTTAATAATTTTCTATCAGAGTTTCCGAACGTATGCCCCACTATTACAGTTTGAAAATATTTGTAATCTATAAATTAAAGAACTTTATTGTATATAGAAAATAATTTTATATTTTTCTATATCTGAAAGGCTTTAGTCTCTCAAAAATATAACAAAAGCCACCTAGAAAAGGTGGCTTAATTAATTGTTTTATAATCAGATATTCTGAAAAAAATTAGTTAGAAATTTCTTATGACAGGAACACATCCGCAAGCACAGTCCCAAATGTCCTGCTCTGGAATACATTCATAAATAGAAGCACACATATAAATATATCCCACTCTGCAATAAGTTGGGCCTGCTCCTTTGATAGACTTCATACTGTCTCTTGTGATTTTCTTAAGATTTTTCATAGTTGTTTATTAGTTTGTTAGTTTTTAGAACATATCGTTCTCATTTCCAAATATAACTAAATAAAACTAATTTCAAAATATTAATATATTTTATTACCAACAAAGATTACTTGTAGATTATTGAGTACCTGTTGTTTTTAGTAACATCGGCATTTCTTTCTTTAAATCTCTAAAAAAACTTTATTCTGGACACGAACAAGATGCTCGCATGAAGGGTTTAATTTTTCTTTCCAGTATTTTCAGCTAATAAAAGAATCTCTTTATTTATTGCATCAGCATTTTCTTTTTTCGTAATGATAGTACCATGACTGGCGTTCATAATCATTTGTTTTCCATTGGAAGAGAGTTCTTTTAGTTCTTTTTGCATGTCAAACCATAATTGAACTTGCTTTTCAGGGTCAATTCCTGATTTTCTGTATTTTTCTTTTTGGGATTCTTTATACTGTTCTGTCGCAGTAAAAACCAACACAGGTAGTGAATCTAAAGCCTTTGCTTTACCAGCACGCTTCAGCACATCATTAGTAACTTCATTCTCTCTTAAAAACATACGATAAACATCACCAGAATAATTAGTAAGCAATTGTGAACGGCCATACAACTCTTTAGGTAAACCATCACCTTGATATGGTGCTTTACCCATTGTTTTGTTATAAATACCCAAAATACCTAAATCGGCAAGGATAGATCCTATTTTCAATAATTTTGCCTGCCCTTCAGGAACCAATTCTTTTTGAGCTAAGCGCTTCCATTGTTCAGGATGACTTGAATCTATGAAAACAATTCCTTCAACTTCGTTTGGATAAAGATCTCTAAATATTCTACTATAAGGACCTCCCATAGAATGACCAACCAAAATATAAGGTGGTTTTTCACCAACTTTCTCTAATAATTTATGAAGCTGGTGTGCATACAACTCAGGAGAGATATGATCACTATTACTAGATTCGCTAAACCATTTTCCATCTCTGTCATACCGGATAACTCTTGTTTTGTCTTTCAAACCTTCTGCTATCCAGTGCAGCATATCTGTATTGCTGTGTGCCCCAGCTTCCATAATAATGGTAGGCAATGATGTTTTTTCACCTTCTACCCGCACATGAATATTAGTACCATTAACATTAACTAATTTACCTGGCGGGACTGGTTTTGAACTCAATAACCGGTAACACATCCCAGAGAGAAATAATAATATTAGAATTCCTACTATAAGCTTACCAGTAAACTTCAGTATTTTCAGCGTTAATTTCATAGTTATTTTTAAATTTCATATTGACTAATGGCGGAAATGCCGAGAGAGAATCTTTCAACTACAATAAGCCTAAGGAGTCTTTGGAATGGGCATCGTTATTAATTTTGCGCAAATATAACAAAAAAGCCCTCGGAAAAGAAGGCTTATGTATGATTGTGGAACTGCTATTTTTGCCAGTGAGGTATTTCTTTTTCTATTTCCTCTTGCATTTTATCATTAGGTTTGCTAATGGCATAAGCATCAACTATTGCCGTTTTCCATGCCTCTATAATCTCTGCGGTTGCACGGTCAGCACGGTCAAAAAAGAAATGCTGTTTGATGTCGAAGCCGCAATATGTATAGATACCTGTGTCTGAGGTGAGCTTTAGAGCGTCTTCCATCCCTGTTTCCTGATATTCCGTTTTTGATTTCCCGTGCGAATTGATAATATAAGCGGTCTTACCAGTCAAAAGTCCTTTTTGTACACCGTTGTCGTACCGATAGGCAAATCCATAGCTAAATACCCTATCGATGTACCCTTTCATAATGCCCGGCATACCCGTCCACCATATCGGATAAATAAATGTTACCACTTCCGCCCAGGCAATGTATTCCTGCTCAGTTCTGATGGCTTCACTAACAATGCCTTTGCGTTGTCCGGCAATATCTTCAAGGGATAACACCGGATCAAAATTAATCTGGTACAAATCCCTGATGACAACTTCATGCTTTTGTTGCAGTAATGTTTCTTCAACCGTTTGTTTAAATAGATGATTTAAACTTGCCTTATTAGGATGGGCATAAATAATAAGATGTTTCATTTTGTTTGTTTTTAAGTAATTGAACAAAACAAAAGTAGGATGATAGCAAACGGGAAAATTGTAAGAAAACGAAAAGGCTATTCAGCTGAAGCCTGGCAAATATCTTGCTGGAACCTTACAAAATGTTTAGGAGAAAGATTAATGAAATGCTTAAAATCGTGGATAAGCTGGCTTTGGTCATAATATCCGCATTGATCTACAACTTCAAACCAATCCACATTCTTCGATGACAAAAGAACTTGTTCTATTTGTCTGATTGCTTTTACAAAACGTTTGTATCGGCTGACTTCTTTGGCACTATATCCAAAATGCTTTTTGTGCATCAATTGTACATTCCTTTCAGTCTGTCCGGTTTCTTCTGCAATAGATTTGATAGGATTTAGGGTGTCATCTTTAAAATTAGCCAGCAAAGCAGAAGTAGAGTCCTGCAATTTTAGATAGGGTCTGCAAAAATCGAGAATACAATCTACTTTATCTGAAATGTTTGGGATGTCATTTAATTGATGCCATAAATAGGTAAAACAATTTTCTTCCATTACTTCATCAGGGTCTATTGGCAGATGGTCAGAAAGAAATGCTTGGCCAAAAAAGCGATAAAAAGCATCACCTTTGAAATTAGCAACTAAAATTTGCGCTCCGGGAGTAAGGGTATATTCAAAAGCAGATTTTATAGGACCAAGTACGATACATTTATCTACTTCAATTTCGCTTTGCGCGCTGGAAACCAACCGGGCTTTAGTACCGAAATTGAACACCATAATAGTCTGAAAAGATGGCAGCAAAGTTTTGATTATCGGACTTGTCGAAGTGTTCTCTGCAAAATAAAAATGAGAAAACACCGTCTCAAATTCTTTTGGAACGGGCAGTCTATAATGGTGATAGGTTTGGTTGTCTGATTTCATTATTGGTTATGCAGCATATTTATAATCTTGATCAGAAGCAGTAGAACCTAAATCAGATACAAAGTTTACAATCTCAATCATTGATTAAAGGCCAAATGCGTTTCCACTCGCATTAATAATTGGTTATTCTTCTTATAAAATAATTTAGAAGCAGAATCAAATCCCTCTCTAATACAACTCGCTAAAACTCTGATATCCCAGGAAATATCTATATTTTCAATTCCACTTTGTTTTGCTTTTTCCAATAAAACAATGGATAATAACCCAATTCCAAAACTTAGTTCAGGCACAAGCCGATTTACGAAATTCCGTGCCTTACTCAAATAACCGGTTCTATCGGGTCTATTTAGATTTGGAATTTCGGCATCTAACTTATTTAAAGGAACACCTTTCACATAGTGCTTAAGTATATCTGCTAATAAATCAATCCTATTTATTATATCTGAAACTTCTGAGTCCGTTTTTAATCCAAGAGCTTTCTTAATTTGTTCAATTGTAGATTGCTTGGTAAAAATCTTTAACAAAAAAATCGGATTAGCCTTTATCCACACAAAAAACCATTCAATTAATGCTATTACAGATTTAGATAAAAGATTTTCTATGCCTTCCAAATCGATAGCATTTCCCAGCTCGTATATTACCAATGGTTCAACTCCTGTTTTAATTCCTATCTCCTTTTGCCATAAATATTCATCTGTCAAACTATCCAATTCATTTCGCCTGTCTAACAAATTTCTAACTTGTTCATCAAATTGGGCTTTAGTTCCCATTTCAGCAGCTTTATAAGCATAAAAAGATTTTCCTAACAAATCTTTACTACCCGTATCAGATAAGTTCTCCGGTACAAACCTATATAATATATTCGTTTGATCAACACTTAACTCGTCCCTATTCTCTTGTATTGTATCTAAAAAGTATTTCAAAGGATCTTCTATTGTGAGACATTGATCTCCTTTTGAAAATACCTCATTCTTTAGCTGCCACCATCTATGAGAAATAGTAGAATCTTGGATCGTAACAATCTTTCCTGGAATCAGAATAACAGCACCTTGGGACGAGAGCCCAGCTCTTCCGGCTCTTCCGGCAGCATTTAGCAATTCATGCGGATCTACTCGTTGTCTATTTTCTCCATCTTCATCATAGCGATCATCTCCGGCAATAATAACTATTTCGGCAGGCAAGTTAATCCCTTGGGCAAGCGTCGCTGTTGCGACGAGAACGATTGAACCTTCAGTGGATTTAAAATAACCCTC
This sequence comes from Chryseobacterium sp. MYb328, assembly GCF_037572595.1. NCBI lineage: Bacteria > Pseudomonadati > Bacteroidota > Flavobacteriia > Flavobacteriales > Weeksellaceae > Chryseobacterium > Chryseobacterium sp. MYb328. The sequence continues at coordinate 23,899 of NZ_JBBGZQ010000031.1, forward strand.
GATTAAGGATCTTTCCGTGGGTAATAGTAAACCGTGATGTACTCCCACATTTTTACAATCATTGAAATAAGAGTGGTTAAAATTCCCTAATTCGAAGCTAATGCTATCTACTAACCGCTGATTGGCCTTAATATAATCATCATATGTATTATTTCTGTCAGCAAGAGCTTCCGCAATTTTACGTGATGTTGAGTTGGTTATTCTCGGATCATCAACAAAAACAAGTGTTTTAAGCCCTAGGCTAGAAAAGTGTATTGCTAAGTCGGCTGCAATAAAATTTCTATTGCTTGTCAGTTGCCATCTATTATTAATTCCCAAAAATGTACTATGACTAAGAATTTGAGATTTTAGATAATCATTATCAGCTTCTGTTTCCCAAATATTTTTTAAACTAAAAAAGCAAAGGGGATCAATAATCATTTCCCTTTTAAGTTTAGCAGGAGGAGCTTGGGTTGTAGCAATTTTTCTATGTTCGTTAATAATTTCATTTAATTCCTCAATTTTCCGTTCCTCAAATATTAAGCATCCATGAAGTTGGCGTGTCGGTTTCCAGGTCGAACTAAAAACGTAGCATTCTCGGGAAGTAACCTCAGCAAGCCAAGAAGCAATTTCACCGCCATTTTCAACCATTGCCGATATTAATAAATAGTCAGCATGAGAAGCTAAAGTGAATATGGATAAAAGGCAGTACATCGCATCAACAGATCTTCTATCTTTTCTTATGTCTGTGCCATGTATTAAATGAAACTCATCAAAAACAACCAGTCCGACTCTACTGAAAAAATCAGGATTAATGTTGAGAAACGTTAAGCATCTTTCAGGAGTCATGACAACGATTGGAAAGCTGTCAATCTCCTCAAAATCTGTAAACTCGCTTCCAAATTCAATGTTAATGGGTTCAAATTCGCTAAATAGTGGCCGTAGATTTCTATTTACCTGATCCTCTAAAGCATGGGTAGGAACCAAATAAATTACTTTTCTTCCGGAATATAGGCACGATGCGATCTTTAATTCCGATAAAGTTGACTTCCCAGCCCCCGTAGGGAATGTTAATACGGCAGATATTCCCGGATCTAAAAAACTAGTATTTACAGCATCTTTATGGTTCTCCCATAAATAAGGCCGATCTTTTGCCAGTTTTCCCAAAAAGGTCTGCCAACGTATGGGATCAACACCTGATGGAGGAGGAATATCAATGATTGCTCTCGTGAATATATCTTCTTCTAATAGTTTTAATAATTTTGCCAGACGATAAGGACCTGAAAAAGTACTTCTTTGTTCAAATAGGCCGGTGTCTGATATCGAAAGTTCTATTACTCTCTCAAAATGATTTTGCCGTTCCTCCGTAAATTGATGAACTAATCTTTGACCTATTTGTACCATACCAAGCCCTACCTCTCTCCATAAGTAGTTTAGAGCAGTTTGCGCCAAATCATCCACATTAAATATCTCTTCTTCACTAAAGGTATTTTCAGCTATTCCCACTACTTTCCCAGTAGCTAAAGAAACAATACATGAAATCAACTGCGTTTCCGTTCGGTCTTCTGTGTCACTTCTTATTATTGATAGAGCTGTTTCCGCAGCATCAGCCTGACTATTGCCAATTAAAAAAAGAATAATTGATGCTATAGACGATGATATAGAGTCGCTCTCCAATAACTTTTCAGGTTCTTCATCGTTTAATCCCATCTTATGGATAAGATTATTTGCTGTGGCGGCAACGAAAGCAATAGATTCTTTTTGCTCATGACGGGGAACCGTGAGCAAAATAGTTTCAAGATTGTTTGCTAACTTTCTCAACAGTTTTAACCCAGATACCAAAAGTTCATCTTGAAAATTAATGGTTCCATCTGCAACCTGACGTTTTAAGCTGACAATCTGTGCATATATTCTGGTTAATTCCTGAGGAAGTCTATTAATGTCAATATCTCCAATATCAGGAATATCTTTTATCTTTTCTTCGGTTCTACTATTATACATATCAAGACTTTTTAGATTGTAAATAGGCAATAACTTTATCTGAAAAGTCCTGCATCCAATTCCTCATATTATCAAGATAAATAGTTGCTCCACTTCTACGTTCTGAAGTAATTCCAGAAATATAATTATCGTAATTTTTGAATAAATCCTTTCTACCTTCATTGTCATTATGTCTACCTTCTCTGGTTATTCCTATGCGATAAAGACGATATTTATTATCAAAAATATCATTTTGGACATTTTGAAGTATGTTCCCAGCATCAAGCTGACCAATTAAGATAGAAATTATTGATACCAAGGCATTATTTTTCTCTCCATTTTCAAACTCCTCAAATTCAGGAAAAACTTGTTGAGTAATTTTACCTCTCGGACCCGTAGTACATTTATCTTCAGTTATAATTATACTTCTCAAACTATCATCATCATTTAGAACTAAAGCTAAACCATCAATACCATGTTGAGCTGGTGCAAAATGAGGATAATTAGAAAAGAATTTTTCACCAGCACTTCTCTGCGCCAATACGATCCAGGATATCATTTGAAAAATCCATCCATCACGCTTTTCAATAGTGGTTGATGTTATTTTATTAATCACCTTATCAATGGAGTCATTAGGATGTACAGGAAAAATAGTACTCAAAGAATTAATGATACGATTGATGTGTAGGTGATGACCCAGTAACATTTCCCCAACATACTCTGCTAGTAAATCTTTATTTTTTATCTCATATTCATAGTCAATGACTAACGGGGAACAATCTGTATCAATAAGGTTGAAGGGCATAAACTATAATGGTTATTCATGGTAAATATAAAAACAGCAAAATCAAAATATTACTATTCTAACAAATATAATAAAAACATGAATACCTTCCTTTATGGTTTTCCGTGGTTTTGTGAAAAAATTAGAAATAAGGGTTTATTAAATTGTCTATACAATTCGGTTGCATAAGAAAAATCATATATATTTAAACTTGTTGCGTATTTTAAATTATGTTTGCATTCTTACACTCTTGTAAAACATATATTATCAACGCATTGAATTGTATCTATAATATATCGAATTGGGTAGATAACCTCTATACACATTTTGGCAAGTGTATCCGCTTTGGTCTCCGAGAAATCTTCATTCTTAATGAAATCAAATGCTGAAAAGAGCAAGTTATAATAACCATTTTTGATTCCTTCAAAACCTAACCTAACTTTATGTTCATACTTTGCAAGAATTATATCATCGGAATAGGTAGTCTGGGTAATTTGATAATTTCCCGCACAGAGTTTAAAGTCAAAAGGAAATCTTCCTTTAGCTGGAAAATCATAAAAGCTTTGGTTGTCGTCTCTGATTCTCTTATTGATCTCGTGGATTTCAGATGATGATGGAATATAAAGTTTTATTCCTTGAACAATATCATCTTTCAATCGTTCCGTCAAAGAACAATTTTGATTATGATACTCCTTTAAATACTCAGGATTTTCAAGCTGTATCTCATGACAAAGGTCAACAAGGGATTGCCCTTCTTTTACATAATAATTTATCATTTGGATCTGTGTTTTTATCATACAATGATAAGTAAAATCATCCAATAAAAACATAGGTATTTCCCCATACTTCGAATTATTTTTCACTCTTAACCACTATACAATAACAAACCAAAAAGAATAAGTTTCGTAGAAAGTTTAAAAATCTTCATGACAGGAATACATAAAGTAAATTGATATTGGAGGTATTTTCAGGGGCATACAAACAAAAAAGCTCCTTAAAAAAGGAGCTTTTGTGACCGCAGAAGGATTCGAACCCTCACTGTCGGAGCCGAAATCCGAAGTTCTATCCATTAAACTATGCAGCCGTATTCATCAGGAATGAATGATAAGTAATACGTAATACTTAAATTACTTATCATTCATTGCTGATTACTTATGGTTTAGAAGGTAATCTTCACACCACCCAGAATCTGTGGGCCTAAGACTTTATAAGCCTTGTAGGTTTGATATTTTGAGCTTAGAAGGTTATTTCCGAGTGCGAAAATACTGAAATTTTTGTGAATTTTATACTCTGCAGAAAGATTTAAATCAGCGTAACCACCAACTTTATCGTTCGTATTTTCTAATGAACGGTAAATCATCCCATTAGGAGCTGAAACATCTGCAATTCCTTCAATTGAAAAAGAGTTAGTTGTTCTGTCGCTTGCGAAAATTCCTTTGAAACCTAGCAATAATTTCTTATCAAGCATCGTATATTTTGCGCCAATACTCGCGTTCACTAATGGAACGTTGTAGATATTATCGTAGTTCTTCAAGTTATATTTTGTAAACCTTACTTCCCCGTCAATCATTAAGTTTTCTAATGGGAAATACTGTACACTTCCTTTGATATCACTTACATTCCCATCATCGTAGATTGCAGAGAATGTGTTTGCATAGTCATAAGCGGCACGATTCATGGTATAATTATTATCAAAAAGACTGTTTGCTCTGAAGAACATGATGTCTTTCATTTTTCCGAAACCGGCAGAGACATCATATTTCAATGTTTCATCAATATCTCCTCTTAATCCTACATAAAAGTGATATTTTGTTTCTGTAGGCTTTAAATACTGGTCAGAAAGCACATAAGGATTCTCCTGAAGAAGATCTCCGTAAGTGTTAAGTTTAAGACCTCCATCTACCCCACCATAGAATTTAAATTCTTTGGCAGCAGCCACCTGGAACTCAGCTTGTGGAAACCAGTACGTTTTATTGTTCTTCACCTGATCCATTAGTCTGTTTGAGTTCTTAGCATTCAGGAAAGAAAATCCTGATCCTAGCATCAAATAAGACTCTCCTTTTCTGAAAGTCACTTTTGGAGTTAAGCTGGTATTAAAGAAATTGGAAGAGTTCTTGTCTACCATTTCAAAATCTGTTTTCACAGCTTCTAAACCTACCCCTAAATCTGCATTCAGATTGATCCCTGATTTTCCTAACTCAACAGCATGCTTAGAGAAGTTAGCCAAAATAGAAACCTGGTTTTCCTGAGCATCAAAATGATCTTTCAGGAAGGAAGATTTTACTCTTACATCATTCAGAATTTCATTGGAATAAAAATCATAGTATCCATTTACTTTGAACTGATTGACTTTTTGCTTTAAATCAACATCTGCTGATGGTGCTAAAGCATAAACCCCATAATAGTTATAGTTATTCAATCCATATTCAGCATTGATATTGAATTTCCCTTTATCTCCATAAGAGTTAAGGAAAGCACCTATCGTTGCGGATGTTTGTTTTGATTTCCAGTCGTAATCATTTTTAAGACCACTTGTAGACAGCAAATGTACATCTGCTCCTACTTCGAACTTATTTTGAAGGGTTTTGGATACATTTCCATCCAACAGAATCTTCCCATAATTTCCCATTCCAAACTGGACATAGTTATTCTGAGCTGTTCCGTCAAATTTCGGAGCCACATCCTCTCCCTGAATGGTAGAAGTTTTGAAATCAGAAACTGCAGGAACGTCTGTAATGGTGTACCTTACAGGAGTCTGGGATTTCTCTTCCGGTGGATAGTTTTTAATCGTTTCCACGGAAGTCTTCTTTTTCTCGATCTTCTTCACTTCCGGTTCTCTCTTTTTGTTAAGAACCAGTTTTTCCTCTTTGATCTGGGAAAACGCAAACTGCGAAACCCCTAAAAATATGATGGATAATAATTGAATTTTTCTGTTCATTACTACTTCTTGTATTTATGTATCCATGTAAAATGTACTAATGACTGTTTACATGAACAGGATACTGCATTTTTACTTTTTAATCTGATTTTTAACTTCTTTCGCTTCTGCTACGATATCCGGGAAGCTCTTATAATTGGCAATAATCTGGTCACAAGTATAACTTGCCTGGTAATTATCTTTTAAGCCAATATAGTTTTTAGCCATCATTACCAATGCTTTTGCACCCCAATATTCTTCTGATGCATAATTATTCGCAAGCTTAAAGATCGTTTCATTAGAAGATTTGAAAGCTTTTCCTTTATTCTGATAATAAGCTTTTGCATACAGAGCTTCAGCAGCTACTGAAGTATTAGATGATTTTTCAAGAGACGTATAAGCTGTTTGGGCATCTTTATCTTTTCCTGAATTCATCAGACTTCTTGCTTTGATTACTTTTGCGGTTTCTATTACTGCTGCTGAGTTTTTGGAGTTTGCAATGACTGCATTAGCCAGTTTTTCTGCTTCAGAAAAATTCTTTTCACCTGCATACAGCTTCATCAGCTCAACATTCGCATAATTTTTAATGCTGATATTGGAAGAATTTTTAATTCCTTCAAGATATTTTTTAGCTTCAGCAGTATTCCCCTGTGTAATAAAGATCTGTGCTAAACGGGTTTGGGCATCATCCTGATAATCATTCTGAACTCCAGCTACTTCCTGTAAAACAAGTAAAGCTTTCGTTGAGTTATTGGTTTGATAATAACTTTCTCCCAATTCATATTTAGCCTGATAAAGACCTTCTCCCGTTGGATTCTGCGTTAGATATTTCTCATAATAAGAAATTGCATTTTTGTAGTCTTTCTTCGCGAACAACTGTTTTCCGGTAGACAGGTTGATCTCATCAATTTCAGAAGCATCAACATTTACTCCAATAGTTCTTGCAAAATTTTCATAGCCTGCAACATCACCGTTTTTCGTGAAAACTGGTTTTGCAGCCTGAACGATCTTTTGAGCATACGCTGTATTTTTATACTGCTCTCCCAACGATTTCAGTTCAGAAAGAGCTTTATCATTCTGGTTCTGATCAATATAATTTTGTGCTCTGTAGATAGAAGCATTAGCGATCAGGTCTTTGTCTGAAGATGTTTTAATAACTTTTCCAAAATAATCATTGGAATTCGCAAAGTCATCCTGAGCCGCATAAGCCGTTCCTATTTCATACTGTGCATCATCATAATATTCCGAATCCGGATATTTGGATAAAAGATTTTTCAGGTTGGTAATTTTAGCCTGAGTATCTCCTTTAAATCCTAAAGCCATTGCTTTCTGATATACAGTATAATCTGTAGCGTCAGCATTTTTATCATAGATTGCAATTGCTTCATTCAGGTCATTATTCGCATAGTGAATATCTGCCAGACGAAGTTCTGCATCGTTTTTAAATTCAGGTTTAGGATTGGCCAGGTACTGCTTGAAATAAGTAGCAGCCTGGTCGAATTTCTTAGCTTTAAAATAAGCATATCCTAAATCATAAGGCAGCTGCTGCTTTTCCGGGAAGCTTTCATTAAGAAGCTTTTCATAACGGGCAATCGCAGACGGATAATTTCCTTTCTGGTAATATACCTGAGCTAACCAATATAAAGCTCTGCTGTTAAATTCTTTATTGATATTAAAGCCTAAACTTCTTAAGAAATATTTCTCCGCTTCATCATAATTCCCTTTATTGAACTCTTCTGTTCCCAATAAATAAGAAACTTCCTGATCTACTTTATTGATATCAGGTGTTGAACCCTGTAATCTATCAATAGCATTCAATGTTTCCTTATAGTTTCCTGAATACAGATATGATTTCACCAATAGCGATCTCATTTCTGAAGCATTGGAAGCATTCTGGTTTTCGTTGATATAACTTTGAAGAACAGTAGACGGATTCTCAAATGGGTTTCCAATATCGTAACCCAGTTTAGCATATTGCTCATGAGCCAGTTTCTTCACTTTCGCATCATAATCCATCTGGTAAGAAGAACGGAAGGCAGAAAGAGCCTCCTGTTTTTTATCAACAGCTAAATAAGCATTCCCCAATTGGTAATAAGCATTCTGTGCCAATGCTGAGTTACTGTTAACAAGCTGGTTATAATAGGAAACTGCTTCATCATACTTTTTCAGCTGAGCAGCAACAAATCCCATTTCGTAAAGATCATTTTCAGAAGGGTTCTGCTGTACATTCAGATAATCTTTCAAATGCGGATAGGCTGAACTGTAATCCCTTTTCATGAAGTAACTTTCCCCAATGATCTTGTGTACTTCTGCTTTATAAGATTCTGAAATATTTTCGTTCAATAAAGCATTTCCTTCAGATATAGCCTTATCATAGTTTTTATCATTGTAATACATCTGTACATAATACGGACGTACCAGTTTCGAGAACTTATCCTGATCTTTTATGGAATCAAAATACTGGAAAGCCTTATCATTTTGTCTGTTGCTGTAATAGAGGTGACCAAGCATATAAGCAATTTCTCCTTTCTGAGACTGATCTGCTGTTGTATACGCTTCTTCCAGAGCATCAGTGGCCCCTTTAGAATCACCCATCATAAACTTGGCATAGCCCAATTTCAAAATATACTGGGTATTCTCCTCTTTTGATAGCTGATATTGGTTTACCTTTTTCAAAGTTTCCAATGCTTTGTCAAAATCTTTTTTAGCCAGATAATAGTCAGCTAAAGGAAGATTAGCCTGTGCAAAATAAGCAGAATTAGGATATTCTTTCATGAAAGCTGTCAATCCTTCTTCAGCATGATTTTTCTGAAGAATTACGCCAATCACATTATCAAAAAACTGAGCCGCCTCCTTCTTTGAACGGGACAAATTCTGATTGTAGAAGTATTGTCTTGCGTATTCGTATTGGGAGGCGTTGTATATTTTAGTCTGATAAAGATTTTCAGCTAGATTGAATCTATAATTTTCTTTCTGGGTAAAATATTGGGACTGTTGAGCATCGGAGATTCCGAAGTAAATGACCGCAGCCGCTAAAAGTATTTTTTTTGATTTCATTCTTCTCGATATAAGAAAATTAGTCTAAATAAGTTAACGAAAATATTAAAAACTTATTGTTTAAGCAAGTTTTAACAGATTTAATGCCATAAAGCAAAGAATTCACAACAGTAAAAAACATTTCACTATCGCATGATAAAAATTCTTAATTTCGTCTGATAAAATGTAAACAATTTCAGTAAACAGTTATCAAAAATACATTTTCGACCTGATACTTTTTCAACAGCAGCTAAAAACATACCATAAATGCACTACAATATGAAATTTAAGATACTTTTAGCATTAATTTTTATCAACCTGATGCAGGCTCAAAAATTTTATTTTCCGCAAACCGCTGTAACCGACTCTGTTGTTTTCGAAAAACATATACCCGGTCTTGCTCTGCAAGTAATTTCACAACTTCAGACAACGAAGAACAAACCTAAGAACAATGTAGACCTTTTAGACGACCTTTCCCGTCTGCAGGTTGTTGCTAAAGACTACAAAGGCTCCATTATTACTTTAGCGGAGCACCGAAAGGAATTTGCAGAAAACAATATGGCGGGTTACAAATCTCTGGCTTACGAAGTCTACAGTATGGCCAAGCTGAATGAATTGAAAAACAAAATGCCTTTTCCAAAAGCATTCCAGGCTGCTTTCAATAAAAAATACGAAAGTATGGACGAAAAAATAATCCCAAGAGTCAGCATTGTTCTCAAAGGAGATGTAAAGAACTTCAGAAAACTACTGAAAACAATAGTGGATAAACAAAAAGGGAAAGACAGTATTGGATATGGCTCTGCCCTTGCCTTATGCAAAACTTATCTGAACTATAAAGTATTTTCAAGTATTCAGCCGTACGTTTCACAGGTGATTGCTGCAAAAGATAAGGAGAATTTCATCATTGAAACCCAGGATCTAAAAACAAAGACCGGGAGTACCCTGACCATTACTATTGTCAGAAAACAGAAAAATAAATCACCACTTCCTGTTATCCTCGCCAACAACATCTATGCAGGTCCATTTGACGACTATTTTGGAAAGAGAGCGGCCATCTATAATTATGTAGGCGCTGTAGTCAATACCCGGGGTAAGAGAAACAGCAATGACATCAACAACCCTTTTGAGCATGAATCACAGGATATCTATGAGGTAATAGACTGGATAAGCAAGCAACCATGGAGCAATGGTAAAATAGGTATGATCGGTGGAAGTTATCTGGGTTTCAGTCAATGGGCTGCCGTAAAGAAACTGCATCCGGCATTGAAAACGATTGTCCCACAGGTTGCTGTAGGAATCGGGATAGATTATCCGGCACAGAATAATGTATTCATGAGCTATATGCTGCAATGGATACAATATGTTACAAACAATAAATATACTGATGAAGCAGACTTCAGTAATGCTGCAAAATGGGATTCCATCAATACTGCATGGTATAAAAGCGGAAGATCATTCAGATCTCTGGACACTATCAGTGGAAAGCCCAACAAGATATTCCAAAGATGGCTGGATCATCCGGGATATGACCAATACTGGCAAAAAATGGTTCCTTATAAAGAGGATTTTGCCAGGGTCAATATTCCTGTATTAACGACTACAGGGTATTATGACGATGATCAGATTGGTGCTCTTTATTATTTCAAACAACATTACCAGTACAATAAAGATGCTGATCACTATCTGGTAATAGGCCCTTATGATCATAGAGCAGCACAAAGTTTCGGGACAACCTATGTGAATGGTAATCCTATTGATCCCGTTGCCAGAATAAGCATTGATGAGCTTGCCTTCTCATGGTTTGACTATATTCTTAAAGATGGAAAAAAACCAGAGCTCTTAAAAGACAGGGTTAATTTCCAGGTGATGAATACCAATACATGGAAACATGTTCCTACTCTTGACAGAATGCATACCTCTACTCTTAAATTCTATCTGAAAGACCATAAGAACAGCGCATCTGTTTTTACAAAACCAGAAAGGCCTGACTTTACCAAACAAACTGTTGATTTCAAAAGCAGAGATGATAAAGATCTTTATTACAAGATAAGTAAAACAGACAGTGCAAAGGTTAATAATCTCATTCATTTTGAGAGTGAACCTCTTGATAAGGATATTATCATCAGCGGAAACCTGTCAGGATTACTTAATGTATCCATCAATAAAAAGGATATGGATACCGATATCTATCTGTATCAGGTACAGCCAAACGGAAAACTTTCTTTACTGTCTACCCATAAGACAAGAGCCAGTTATTCAAAAAATAATGAGGTCCGTCAGCTTCTTGAACCGAACAAGATGGAGCAAATCCCTATCAGACAATCGATGTTTACCAGTAAAAAGGTTGAAAAAGGAAGTAAACTGCTTTTATTTGTAGGCATTGGCAAAAGTCCGAACTGGCAGATCAACTATGGAACGGGTAAAGATGTAAGTGAAGAAACTATACAGGATTCCGGGGAACCGCTGGAAATAAAATGGTATAATGACAGCTATGTGGAAATACCTGTTTATAAAGACTAAAGGCTTTTCGTTAAGTATTTTTACTTAAATGTTCTTAACGACTGTTAACATCAAAATAAAAAATCATTACATTTGTTTTTTTCAAATCAAATATAGTTTATTGAATGAGTCAACTTTTTAGAAGGAAAGTCTATTCGGATACAGATACTTCAACAGGACTTTTAAGGGTATTAGGTGTATGGGACATCGTATTTTTTGGTATTGCGGCAATTATAGGAGCTGGAAGTTTCAGCAGTTTGGGAGAAGCCGTTTTCAGAGGGGGTCCCGGTGTTATACTTCTATATTTGATATGTGGCTTTGCCTGTGGTTTTACCGCTTTATGCTATGCTGAGTTTGCCAGCAGGATTCCTACAGCTGGATCTGCCTATACGTATGCTTATGCCAGTTTTGGGGAATTGATTGCCTGGATTATTGGCTGGGCACTGATTATGGAGTATTCCTTTGGAAATATTTACGTAGCTTTTTCATGGTCTGATTATTTCACCAGCTTTTTAGGGCGTATCGGAATGCATATTCCTGACTATCTGACCTGCAGTTATACAGAAGCTAAAAAAGCTTTTTTGAATGGCTCTGAGAATAAAGAACTATTAAATGCATGGAAATCCGCACCGCTTATTGGGAATCTAAAATTCATCGTTGACGTTCCTGCATTGGTCATCAATGGCTTAATTACATGGCTCTGTTATGTTGGAGTAAAGGAAAGTAAAAACTTCAACAACTCCCTGGTTATCTTAAAACTGGGAGTAATTATATTAGTTATTTTAGTAGGTTTCGCTTATATCAATACAGACAACTGGACACCAATAAGTCCTATAACAGGTACTCCATCCTTTATGCCTAATGGGTTTACAGGAGTTATGAGTGCTGTTTCAGGAGTTTTCTTTGCTTATATTGGTTTTGATGCCTTAAGTGTTCTTTCTGAAGAAACAAAAGATCCTCAAAAGACCTTACCAAAAGGAATGATCATCTCTCTTGTATTATGTACAGTGATCTATATTGCTCTTACTTTGGTATTAACAGGGATGGTAGATTACAAAAAGTTTGACGGCGTGGGAGACCCGCTTTCATTCATCTTTGAAAAAACCAATGCCAATGTAGCCTGGATGGAACTTGTGGTTTCTTTTGTAGCGATTGTTGCCATCACCACTGTATTATTGGTTTTCCAGATGGGACAGCCAAGAATCTGGTATGCGATGAGCCGTGACGGATTGATGCCTCAGAAGTTCCTTAAGATTCACCCAAAATACAAGACGCCATCTTTTGCAACTATTGTTACCGGGATTGTGGTAGGAATTCCTATCTTATTTACAGATAAAACTTTCATCCTTGATTTTACAAGTATTGGAACTATATTCGCATTTGTTTTGGTTTGTGCCGGAGTTTTAACTCTTCCTGCCAAAGAAAAAATAAAAGGCAGATTCCACCTTCCTTATGTCAACGGTAAAATTATTTTCCCGGTTATTTTCATTGGTGGACTGATTGCTTTCTACTATTGGCAACCTGAGTTTTTCCAAACATTGATGAATTGGAGTGATCCTAAAGACGGTGAGTTCAGAGCCTCTATTTTCTTCTTTATTATTATCAACCTAATCTTATGTGTGATTACTTTTATAAAGAACCTTTCTCTTATTCCATTAATAGGATTAAGCTCTTGTTTATACCTGCTTACCGGAATGAGCCATGAAAACTGGTTCTGGTTTGGGATGTGGTTCCTGATTGGAATGTTTATTTACTTCTTCTACGGTTATAAAAACAGTAAACTTGGAAAAGAGCTAAAGAATAGCTAAGACAATACATACAACGTTAAAAAAGGCAAAATAGCACAATGAGCTATTTTGCCTTTTTCTTTTTTATTGCTTATTTAAAAATCGGCAGAATTATTGCTACAAATTCAACAGAAACAATAAACTAATGCCGCTATGTCTGAAAGAATCAAAACATACAGGGAATTTTATCAGTTTTATCTCACGGAACACAGTAAAACAGGAACCAGAATTTTCCATTTTATTGGTACATTGCTCATATTTGTTGTCATAGGATATGTGATCAGTTCAGGAAAAGAAAGATTTCTATGGTACATTCCGATTGTTGGATATGGGTTTGCCTGGTTTAGCCATGCTGTGATTGAAAGGAATAAGCCTGCTACTTTTAAATATCCGTTGTGGTCACTGATCTCGGATTTCAAGCTTTTCTTTGAATTATTAATCGGCAGACAAAAATTTACAGGAACTGATAATCAAGTACAGAATCCGTAACGATACCCCATTCTATTTTTGCTTCCAACATCATGTTTTTTTTAATTATTAAAAGGAATTAAAACGGGAAGAATACTAATATTATAGCTTCCCTTTAAAGATAGTATGCCATTCTGAATGAATAGAGTGAAATAAAGAATCTCAATTATGAATGAGATTCCTTCTTTGTCGGAAATCGAAGATTCGACGTAGTCAATGACAAATACCTTGTCACTCAAAAACACTTAACATTCAGGTTAAATTTCTTCAGATGAAGTTGAATTTTTCGGTGCAATCATTTTCCCTATCCAATAGCCTAAAGACGGTAGAATAAAAGACAATACGAGTGGCAATACAAGGGAAAAACCGGTTCTTTCCAGTTTTACAATCAGCGGAAATAAATAACCGTTATAGGCTATTAAAGCTAAGGTAAAAATAAAATTATCATTCCCCATTGACAAAAGATTAAAATTATTTCCAAACTGATCAAACAACCCGGACATTGCAAAGAAAACAACATTTACAAAAAACATCCACAAGACAGATCTGTACTTCATCTTTTGCTTCGCATTAACATATCCGGCAATCATTAAAAAAAGAGACATTATTGCAGAAATCGAATAATCTACAATGGTAATAACCTCTTCACTACTCCCCTTTCCAAAGAAATAAATGGCATATAACAATAAGTTGACCAGATAGATTACTGTAACAAAATTCATAGGATTTCAATTAAATTTTTAGATTCAATACTGTTTTTCAAGAATATCATAATGAATGGTATTCGTCACTTTTTCCGCTAATGCATCTCCGTCAAGCTTAACAAAAACCGGTTTATAGTCCGAAAATGTCATGGTTTTATCTTTATTGAAAGTCACAACAACTTCTTCAAGAATATTTTTATCATCTACATAAAACTGGACCCTGTTGTCCACAATCTTCCAAAAAGAAAGCCTTGGTTCTGATGGGGTACAATCTCCTACTTTTCCTCCTATATAGTTATACACAGCAAAACCATCTTCTCTTATAGCATAGTTACGCATCAGTCTGCAGTTATCAAACTCTTTCACCACCTTCTTCTTCCCTTCATAAAACCCCGCTTCTTTCAGCTTCCAAAAGCCTACAACATCTTCCTTCTTAAGTTTCTGTGCGCTTACCAAAGCGCTAAGAACCAAAGCAGATGAAAACAACAGTTTCTTCTTCATCATTTTTTCTTTTTCTTTTTAACATTAGGGGTCTTGGGAGCTTTATCCATTTCTTCTCCCACTTCAATAAGTCCCATAGATAACATAGAAGCCGGATCACCATGTTTCTCTCCTTCCTTCCAGGTTTCAAAAGCTTTTTCCCGAAGTCCTAAGAGGTGATAATAAGCTCCAAGAACATTATATCCTTCCGGTTCTCCAAGGTCTGTTATTTTTTTGGAAAGCTCTATCAGCTCCGGATGGGGCTTGAGTTTTTTATCTTTGATTTTTTCAAGGTCACCAAAGAAGCCGGGAGTATATTCCATCATCTTTAATCCAAAGGCATTGAGGCATGCTTTGGCTAACCCCTGATTGCAAAAGTCTTCACTAATCCTGGTATAATCGTTAGCATTGGAGAACAACGCATCCAATCCAGACATATTTTTCGTCTTATCATAATACCCCGCCAATAAAACTGCTCTTTTCTGAGATTCTGCAGGATTCACTCTGTTATTAACCTCAGTACTGTCTTTTTTACGAACCCAGACTCCGTTTTTAACCCAGTCTGAAATACCGATTAGTTTATCTTTTTTGATTTTAAAAACAAATACATCTTTATCCGGAATCACAATTAAGCTATCATTTCTTGTAAAATAATAACTGCTTTTAAACCCATCCACTATTTTACCGTTCCCGTCAAAATTAAAACTTTTATAAAAAGTCTCATTTCCCTGTTCTTCAAAGTATCCCTGCAATGCATTATCTACCTTTTGAGCAAACGTATTACCGGTAATACAAACAGCAGAAATTAATACGAATATTTTTCTCATCAATTCAAATTCTTTCTTACACTCTAAATACCTCAATTATATCTTTAAGTTTATCATAAAACAAGATTCAATTCAGGAGCTTTTTCCTGTCTATAATTTACTGGCATCCAATATCTCGTACCTGAATTTCATTATATTTAACATATCATTCTTCCTTTCTTCACTTATTAGAGTCCTCAAATTAAATGATTAAAAAATAAAAAAACAATCCCGGAAATCCGCTAATTCAAGGAATTTTCGGCATGGTAATTGTGAGGTAAGGTTTTAAAATCAAGTTTATGAAAAGTATAGCAACAATTCTAAAAGGGGCAGCACCCGCATTAGCATTATTCGCAATGACGCAGTGTACAACAACAGCTGGAGTTTCTGCCGGAGATGAAAAAACGTTCATCGTAGGACCACAGACAGCAGACTGTACAGGAGTAGCTCCAATGAAATGTCTGCAGGTAAAAGAAAAGGCTTCAGAAGACTGGACTAATTTTTACACAAACATCGAAGGATTTACTTATGAACCAGGGTATGAATATGTTTTAAAGGTAAAAACAGAAAAAATTGCAAACCCGCCAGCTGACGCTTCTTCAATAAAATATACATTGATAAAGCAGGTTTCTAAAACTAAGAAAGATGCTGCAGCAGCAGGTGAAAAAACACTTATTGTAGGAGCACAAACCGTAGACTGTTCTGCAGGAGCAGGTCGTATGAAATGCCTGCAGGTAAAAGAAAACGCTTCTGAAAACTGGAGTAATTTCTACAGCAACATTGAAGGATTCACTTATGAACCGGGTTACGAATATGTTTTAAAAGTGAAAACAGAAAAAATAGATAATCCACCGGCAGATGCTTCTTCAATAAAATACACATTGGTAGAGCAGGTTTCTAAAACTAAGAAATAAAATAAAAACGCTTCAGAAATTTCTGAAGCGTTTTTTGTTTTATTGTATGAAAGCCTGAAGCTGAAGGCTGGAAGTTACCATCAGCCAGTGAACATATTTTTATCGTATTGTATAGATATTACCCTGAAAGTAGTTTAAAATAACCCTTCATCCCTACTTTCGGTAATCACAACTTCCATCATCCAGCTTCCATCATCCTTTCCTTATTAATATCCCCCTTCTTTTCGTGGTGGTTCAGGGTATTTTCCCTTGCTCGCTTCTCCCACTGTATTGGCTGTTGTCATGGCTACAACAAGATCATTCAGCATACTGCTTGCTGCTGTTGG
This sequence comes from Chryseobacterium sp. MYb328, assembly GCF_037572595.1. Lineage (NCBI taxonomy): Bacteria > Pseudomonadati > Bacteroidota > Flavobacteriia > Flavobacteriales > Weeksellaceae > Chryseobacterium > Chryseobacterium sp. MYb328. The sequence goes on from NZ_JBBGZQ010000031.1 coordinate 40,579, forward strand.
TGAATTGGGAAGAAGAACAAGATTACTTCTGTTACTTGCTCCTACGGAATGTAAGGTATCATAATGCTGTGTCACTACGATAAGAGCCGATGCTTCATGTGAATTGATTTCTACATTATTCAGCATTCTTACAGATTCTTCAAGTCCTTTTGCAATTTCCCTTCTTTGGTCTGCGATTCCCTGTCCTTGTAGTTTTTTTGATTCGGCTTCAGCTTTTGCAACGGCTACGATTCTGATTCTCTGAGCCTCAGATTCATATTCTGCAGCAGTTTTTTCCCTTTCTGCAGCATTGATTCTGTTCATGGCATGTTTTACCTGTTCATCAGGGTCAATATCTGTCACCAATGCTTTGATAATATCATATCCGTAACTGTTCATCGCTTCCTGAAGCTCACTTTTTACGGCAATCGCCACATCATCTTTTCTTACAAAAACATCATCAAGTTTCAGCTTTGGAACTTCTGCTCTCACCACATCGAACACAAATGAAGTAATTTGATTTTCAGGATTTTCCAGTCGATAATAAGCATCTCCTACCTGGCTTCTGATGACCTGGTACTGAACAGAGATTTTCATCTTGATAAATACATTGTCCAGTGTTTTAGTATCAATCATCACGTCCAGCTGCTGAATTCTGAGATTTAATCTTTTTGCAATCTGATCTATGATGGGAAGCTTAAGATGAAGCCCTGAATGTTTTACTCCCTGGAATTTTCCAAAACGTTCAATGATTGCTGCCGTCTCCTGTTTAACCACAAAAAACGATGCAAATAAAATAATTAACCCGAAAATAATAACGGGAGCCAGAAAAATACCCATAGTTTAGTTTTTATATTGATTCTTATAAAGATAGAAATAATATTTAAACCGTGGATATTTAAGGCGGGAAGCGGGAGTAATTGAGGTGTGAAATAGTAACATCCAGCATCCTTTATTCCCTCTTCCAGCCTTTAATCTAATAGGTTTATACCGTCATTCCGATATCAATTCCTTTGATTTTTCTGTAAAGGTCGGTAGCGTAATTATCTGTCATTCCGGAAACGAAATCTATAATTCCCAATACCTTCTGGTAATCGGTTCCGTTTTCATAGACAAACTGTCTTGGAAGAAGCTTTAATGCCTTTTGATCGTAAGATTTTCTCTCATCATCCGGTTTCAGGATGGAAGGAATGAAATGATCCAGCAATTCATACATTACATTGTATCCTGCGTTCTCAATTTCTACAACAGCTTTATGGTTGTAAATTTTTTCGATAGAGAATGATTCTATATCCTGTAAAGCATTGTTTTCGGATTTGTAGACATCCAGAAGTCCTTTGTCAAGATTTCCTTCCAGAATGGTTTCAAAATTCTGCTTATAAATCTCAAGTGATTTGTTAATCAAGGCATTGATCGCTTTTGCTCTTAAATAAGAGATTTTTTCATTTTCATTGGAAATGGAAGACAGTTTATTTTTAACCTTATCAATATCGTTACTTTCTGATTTTACCAGTTCAAAGAAAAGATTTTCACAGTCAGAAGTGGATACTATTCCCAATCTGTGGGCATCTTCCATATCGATAATATTATAGCAGATATCATCAGCAGCTTCTACCAGCCATACAAAAGGATGCCTTTTGAAAATATGTGGTTCTTCACATTCGGAAATCAGCTGGGTTCCTTTTGCAATTTCAAGGAATATATCTTTTTCATTCTGGAAAAAACCGAATTTCTTACGGTGAATAATTCCTTTTTTCTTGGCTACTGCCTCACACGGATATTTTGCAATACTCGCCAGAGTAGAAAATGTAAGCTGGATTCCGCCGGCATCTTTCCCTTGTTGTTGCTGAGCCAAAACCCTGATAGCATTGGCATTTCCTTCAAAATTAACCAGATCTGCCCATTCTTTTTCATTGAACTTGAATTTCAGATCTTTTTCATTTCTTTCAAAATAACTTGCAATAGCATCTTCTCCTGAATGTCCGAAAGCCGGGTTTCCAACGTCATGACAAAGGCATGCCGCCGCAATTACATTTCCTAAATTATATAGATAAAAATTCTTTGAATCTTCAGTAAGTTCATTTTTATAGTCCTCAGCAATGAATTCACCAATAATACTTCCCAAACTCCTTCCCACAGATGATACTTCGAGAGAGTGCGTCAGCCTGTTGTGCACAAAAACACTTCCGGGAAGAGGGAAAACCTGGGTTTTATTCTGCAGTCTTCTGAATGCAGAAGAGAAGATAATTCTGTCGAAATCCCTTTGAAAATCAGTTCTTGAAGCTTTAGTATTTGGATTATTTCCTGTACGTTGATTGGTGAAAATCTGGTTTAAATTCATCATTTTTCAAAATTACTCCAAATTTTAATTTTACGGAATAGTATTTAGATATTTATTAAGCAGACATTATCATTCAAAAAATCTATTAGCATCAGAGTTTTTTCCGTTGATTAATACAGATGAAAAGACCTTACATTTGATAGAAATTAAACTATTAAAAATGAAAGACAGCACATGGCTTGACAAATGGAATGAAAGGTATACCCATGAGGAGTTTGTATATGGAACAGCTCCCAATATCTATCTGGAAGAACAGCTCAGCAAATTAAATCCCGGCACTATTCTTTTTCCTGCCGACGGCGAAGGAAGAAATTCTGTTTATGCAGCATTAGAGGGCTGGAAAACATCATCTTTTGACATCAGTGAGCAAGGCAGATCTAAAGCTTTGCAACTTGCAGAGCAGAATGATGTAACTATAGATTATCAGATTGGCGAGCTTCAAACCTTAAATTATCATGAACAGCAATTTGATGTAATTGCCCTTATCTACGCTCATTTTCCGGGGGATATTAAATCATCCATCCACCAAATGCTTGATCAGTATCTTCGTAAAGGTGGATTTATCATTTTCGAAGCCTTCAGTAAAAAGCATCTTGATTACGTCACAAAAAATGAAAAAGTAGGTGGACCCAGAGATATAAAGGATTTATTTTCAATAGAAGAAATTAAGGCTGACTTCCCGAATTACTCCATTATAGAACTTGAGGAAACAGAAATTGAACTTAAGGAAGGATTATTTCACAACGGAACGGGTTCTGTGATTCGTTTTGTGGGACAAAAGCAATAAATATAAACGTTTATTTCTTATTCTGTAGGAATCTGATTTTGGATTTTGAAAATACTTTATTGAGATTCCTACGGAATGACAAGTGGATGATGAATTCATTATTTTAAGTTCCTGATACACCCGGATGGATTAATCTGAGTTCTACATTTTAGTTTAACGGAACAGTATTTGAACTTTTATTGAAAAGTAACATCATGCCTGAAGGTCCATCCATTATTTTAATGAAAGAAAGCCTGCAGCAGTTTGTTGGCCATAAGGTAACAGACGCATCAGGTAATGCAAAATTCGATAAAGAAACATTCATTGGCCAAACACTTCATGAGATCCGCACTTTTGGAAAGCAAACCTATCTGGTCTTTGAAAAAGCAGCCATCCGTATTCATCTCCTTATGTTTGGTTCTTACAGTATTAATGAACAGACAAAGCCGAAAAATACCTTAAGGCTAGCTTTGCTTTTCTCAAACGAAGGAATGTATTTTTATACATGCTCTGTAAAATCTGTAGAATTAGATTTTCTTTCTACGATCGATTGGGAAGCAGATGTGATGAGCAATCTCTGGAACCCGGAAAAAGCAGAAAAGAAACTGAAAACCCATCCAAATATGATGGTATGTGACGCTTTAATGGATCAGAATCTATTTTCAGGAGTCGGAAATATCATCAAAAATGAAGTTCTTTTCAAAATTGGTGTACAACCGGAAAGCTTAACAGGAAATCTACCCGCTAAAAAGCGTAAGGAACTTATTACAGAAGCCAGAAATTACAGTTTCCAGTTTTTGGCTTGGAAAAGAGAATTTACCTTGAAAAAGCACTGGCTGGTTCATACAAAATCCACCTGTTCGATCTGTGGCCAAAAACTTATTAAGAAAAAAACAGGAATCGGAAAACGAAGAAGTTTTTATTGTGAAAATGACCAGAAACTTTATTAAAGAATCGAAATCCATTTATCATTTTATTAATGGCACAGATCATTCAGATTATCACTTATTAATTTCTTACAAAGATCTACGAGCTGTTTAAAAAGCACCATATATTTTTCAACAAATCAATTCCACCAAGTGATCTACGGGATTATTCGGAATGCAATTATCTCTAACCCCCTCTTACTTTCTGTGCTGCTTATTTTCCTATATTAATTTCTCTTAACAATTTTCTAATGTCATTTTAATCTCCTTAATGATATTTTAATCCCATTCCAAAGAAATTCTAATTTGGTCACTTTAGTTTTGTACCAAGCAGAAAAAAAATTTAAAAAAAACACAACAATAAAAACACAGCTATAACAACTTCAATAATAGCGAATTAATTTTTTAAAGAAAGCAAAGCTTTAAATGCAACATTTAGAACATAAGTTCTAACCTTTTTTTTTACAAAAAAAAATCAAAAAACACAAACAAAACTATTCCATTAAAACCATCATTCTCTTTAGCGAAAATTTATCAAAACATGAATCCCATTGATAAAAAGCAATTTCATGCTTAATTAATAATGATGATAAAAAAAGAATATGGCTATACCCAAACAAATATTTCAGACTTTTAAAACAAAAAAGCTGCCTTTACTTACAAAATTTCACATTTGGAATATGAGAAGGAAGAATCCTGAATATCAGTATTTTTTCTATGATGATCATGATATCGTAAAATTTTTGTCTGAAGAGTTTCCACCACAATATATTGAATGTTATAGCAGGCTCACCATTGGTGCAGCAAAAGCAGATTTTTTCAGATATGCCATTTTATACAAAAAAGGAGGAATATATCTGGATATAGACAGTACAATCACCAAACCTTTCAGGCGTCTTATAAAAGATGAAGATGAAGCAGTGATCTGTAAAGAAAGACATGAAAATCTATATGTTCAATGGGCACTTATTTTTAGAAAAGACCATCCTTTTTTAAAGAAAACATTGGAACTAATGCTTTACAATATAGAAAACCACTGCTATCCTAATAATGTACATGCTACAACAGGTCCTAGTGTATTCAGCGAAGGGATAAAACAGTCTTTAGAAGAAAATCAGCATATTTCCTACACTTTATTTAATGGAATTGAATTCCGCGGTTATTTACAGTTTAAATATAAGCTGGGAAAATTTTTTCTGTATAAAAATAGATCACAGCACTGGAAACAGCTTCAAACCACACAGGATATTATTATTTAATGAGTTCCCATCTTTGAAAACACATTGATTACGATTACCCCCAAAATAATCAATGCTATTCCGATGATGGCAGGTAAATCCGGAACCTGCTTAAATGCGACAACCCCGATTATTGTAATAAAAACTATACCTACACCAGACCAGATCGCATAAGTAATCCCAACCGGAATCTGACGAAGGCTCAGACTTAAAAAATAGAAGGCACAGGCATATCCTATTACCGTAACAACGGATGGCCACAGCTTAGAAAACTCTTCTGATTTTTTCAGAAAGGTTGTAGCTATGATTTCAAATACGATGGCCAAAGCCAGAAAAAGATAACTGCGTCCCATAAAGTATTATTTATGCAAAAATAACAAAACCTCTTTCCTGTTCCCAAAAAGAAGTCTTCAACTTCTATATTTCGTTTTCTTAATTTACATTTAAACCTCAACAAGCTGACAAATGAGAGAGACATTTCCGGTTCTGGCACAAAAAGGATGTCATAGAATCTGACAGGCAATAAAAAAATTCAACGCAAAAAACACTGATAAAAATAAATTTTCTTAACATAGAAATCTGTTTTACGCTGAAATTTTACACATAAAATTCTCATTTCACATCAATACTATGCATCACATTACTTATTGTTTGTTTTATCAAGTCTAATATAGAAGTCTACAAACGCTTAACATTTTCATATTTTTTTAAAGACAGAACAATAAATATATTAATAAATTCACAATAATACATTAACAAAATGTAAACAAAAAATCTCTTAAAAATTAAATAAAACACCCATAACACACTGATATACATCATAGTGATTTGCTTTGGCACGTGATTTGAAAGCTGTAATATTGCAATTGAAAGATTGATAAAAAAAAGTCAAATAATTAAAAATAATACAAAATGGTAACTTATATCGGTATCGCAACATGTTTAGTAGTATTCTCATCATATTTCATGACAGCAAGAAGAGAAAGAAACTAATCACTCAAATAAATAAGCCTATAGCAAAACTATACTAATTATATTGTTTTATGTTTTTACTCTGAGAAATCAGATTGCTCTTTTACCTATGAGGTAAAAGGGCCCAAAAACATAAACAAAAAGATCTTAGTTTCATAACAAATTTTTATATCCAAATGATGAATCCGAACATTAGTTCGGATTTATTTTTTATAGTAATTAAGCTTAATATTTAAATTATCTGCTAAAACCACCTCATTACTTATTACTCATCATTAATCACCCATACTCATCCCTGGCCTACCCGTTTATTCTCAATCAGGATGTTTACGTCATTTAATAAAGCCTTATCTTTGTTAGAATCTAGAACCATTAATTGCTACCATGAATCTGTACAATCTCATTATTCAAGATAAAGAACAGGTAAACCTTAACGATGTATTTCTCAGTAAGAACAACAGGGAACAGCTTGTACAGCTTATTAAGGAACATACCTACAGCAAGGAACTGCAGGAATACGGTCTTCCGGTGAATCATAAGATTCTTCTTCAGGGAAGCTCAGGATGTGGAAAAACAATGACTGCCAAAGCAATTGCAAGTGCTCTGGGGAAAAATATTATCATTTTAAATTTAAGTAATATTGTTTCATCCCGAATAGGTGAAACTTCTCAGAATATCAAAATGATATTTGATAAAGCCGGAAGGGAAAGATCTGTTCTATTTCTTGATGAGCTGGATCAGATCGGAAAAGCAAGAGGCAGTGATGATAAAGATGTGGGCGAAATGAGGCGATTAGTCAATACTTTGCTTCAGCTTATTGATTATTATCCTGAAAACGCACTTTTACTATGTGCCACCAATCATCCTGAGATTATTGATACAGCTCTACTGAGACGTTTTCAGCTGAAAATCAATTATGAAATGCCTTCTCCAGAATTTCTGGATACTTTTTATGACACTCTCCTCAATCGATTCCCTGAAGATATGAGATCCATTGAAAGGAAATACTCCATTTCTTTTGCAGAGGCTAAGGATTATGCTTTAACGGCTGTGAAAACAGCTCTTATTCAAAAACTGGAAGCTAAAGAAATCATCCGATCATGAAAGAAGACATCCTTCACAACCTGAAAGTCATCGATACCCGGATTCAAAATGCCTGTAAAAAAGCAGGAAGAAATCGTGATGAAGTTAAACTACTATTAGCAACCAAAACAGTTTCCGCAGAACGTATTAAAATTGCTTTGGAAAACGGACAGACTCTCATTGCAGAAAATAAAGTTCAGGAGCTGAAGGAGAAATATGAAGATCTTAAGGAAACGCCTCACATCAATCATTTTATAGGACATCTCCAGACCAATAAAATTAAAGATATCCTGAAATACGACATAACCTGTATACAGTCGCTTGACCGCCTGGATCTGGCAGAAAAACTGCATCAAAGGCTTTTAGCTGAGAACAGAACAATTGAAGTTTTGATTCAGGTCAATACTTCGAATGAGGAAAGCAAGTTTGGAATAGATCCCAGCCAGGCCATTGAATTAACCCGAAAGGTTTCAGAATTCTCTACATTAAAAGTAAAAGGATTGATGACTATCGGCTTATTCAGCGCAGAAACTGAAAAAGTAAGACAGTGTTTTAAAATTCTTAAAAACCTGCAACAGCAAATCATCCGTGAATATATTCCCAACATAGAAATGAAGGAATTGTCAATGGGAATGAGTGGTGACCTTGAAGCCGCCATAGAAGAAGGAGCTACTATTATACGTGTTGGAACGGCTGTATTTGGAGCAAGAATCTATCCGGACAGTTATTATTGGGATGAAGGAAACAATGATAAGAGTAAAAAATAACGAAATATGTTCTATACATTTAAAATAAAAATAAAAGAGGGAACAACTGCAAAAAATGTCACTGATGCTGCACACGATTCATTTATGGAAAGAGAAGTAAATGATGTACAAATTCATGACAATATAATTACAGGAAAAGACAGTCTTTTTAAACTCGATTTTTCAAAAAGATCTCCCCTGATCCTATCACCCGGCAAAGAATATTTTATTTACAATGAAAGTGCAAAAACTCTAACGTATAAGGTTGAAGCCTTTTATCCCATCCTATTTAATCTGCTGTATGCAGGTATTCTTTTCCTAATTTTATATTTCTCCGTTCAACATTTGATCATAGAACTTGTGATTCCGGGCTTGTTTTTTATTATTCTTACCACTGTTGATTATTTCCAACATCAGGCAGTGATTGCTAAAGTCTCACGGAAAATAAACGAAAACTAAATGTAGCAGTTCCTAAAAACCGCTTTACATATAGTCCACAAAATCGGTATACTTTTTGATGATAAAACATTAATAACCAAACAAATGCAATTATGATCAGAAAATTACTATCGAGCTGTCTTTTATTGACAGTATTATTCTTTTATTCATGTGAAAAAGAAAACACACAGATGAAAAGTGGAATCTCCATTGAAACGATTTCAATGATAACTGTTCTTACTATGGGAGTAGCCATTCTGGTGGCTTACAGCTATAAGAGAAGATAATAGCATTAATATATTAAAAAACACCTCTCAAAAATGAGAGGTGTTCCTATTTATTGATACCGGATTTTATTTCTTTACAACTTTAGCTTTAGTCACCTCTTTATTCTTTGAGGTAATATTCAGCATATAAATTCCTGTCGGAAGCTCCGTAATATCGATTTTGTTTACATCCTGAAATTCTTTCAGCTTTTGTCCTGCCATATTATACACTTCCACCTTTTCAGAAATAGCCTGGGTATTGATTGTAATAATTCCAGTAGTTGGGTTAGGATAAATCCTTAAACTATTTTTCAATTGCTCCTGAGTTCCTAATGTCTGATTAATAATCTTAGTTGAGACCACATTAGTAGCAATTGCCGGATTATAATCAAAATAGATATCAGCAGTATTATTAATGATATCATTTACCTGAACATTTGCTTTAGGCTTCACTTTATAAGTAACAAACCCATGTGAATTTGGCTCATCATTAGACCCTGGAAGATAGATCCCATTGAAATTAAACTCTATATCATGTCCATCAGTAATTTTTACCTCATTCGCATGACTATAAGATTCCAAAACTAAAGTAGAGCTATCGAGTTTGGAATCTAAAAGATTATGAATCTTTACTTTTTCTGCAAAATGGTTTCCTGTATTCTGAAAACGGATGATATAATGCAGATATTTATCAACATCCTGTAAAAGCACTTGCGGACCTTCAATAACTGTTATATCATTTGGATCATAAGATCCCACAATAGTTTGCAGTAAATTAAATTCGTTATCAGATGGATTTATATCACCAATGACATTGGCTGCTCCATGCACACCCAGCTGTTCGCCAATATTGTTTGCCGGCATTGGAAGAACATTAAATTTCAGCTCAATAGTTTTTGTTTGAAACGGTGCCAGATCCTGATAATTAAAGATTATATTCCCATTATTTTGTGATGTAGGTATGGCGGAAGCCTGAAGGAAACTGATCTTTGCATTATTATAGCTGAAGAAAATATCTCCACTCACTTTCTGGGTTCCTTTATTTATGATTATCATTTTGTATTTTGTATCAAATCCTGGTCTGGCTGTTAAAATCGGATAGATACTCACTTCTATGTCTTTATATACCTGATTGGGAGTAATACAAAAATCGGCAGTACGTGTCATTCCGGTTGCTGCAAAATTATAGGAATCATTTTGAGGGTTTATACTATAATCAGGAAGAGCCTTATCCACAAACGTGTTATACTGCCCCTGTTTTGCTACGAGCGAATATTCACCGTTCCCATTGGTAAAAGTGGAATACTTATGAGCAGAATCCTGTGTGGAGACCATCATCATAGTCGCTGAAATATCATTCACATCACAACCGTTATTATCAATATCATACCGTACTTTTCCTTTTATTTTATTTTGGAAAGCAGCTCCCGTTTCAAACCATGAGATCATGTATTCTTTATCATTAGCCAAGTATTTTGATCCTACCACTAATTCCTTATTTCCGTCTCCATTTAAATCGGTACTCAGCAAAGATGCTGCAATTCCCATATTATTATTGGTAATTAATTTCGGAACGTTGTCATAAATTCCATTGCCGTTATTTTTATACCATCTTAGTTTTGGTTCCGTTTTAGAGTTAGTGACAATATCCTTAAGTCCATCACCATCAATATCAATTATAGTGAGTGCGAATGGTCCTATTGCAGTTCCGGCTCCTACAATTTTCCCCTGTCCGAAATTCCCTGCTCCATCAGTATTTTCAAACCAGCTTATTTTATTTCCATTATCATTTACGTAAGAAATATCATTATCTCCATCACCATCCAAATCCGCTATATGAAGTTTGATATATCCAAACAAAGAGCTGGCGACAACATGTTTTACCGTAAAACTTCCCTGCCCGTTTACATTTTCATACCAGATAATGTTACCATCTAAAAGAGCGATAACAAGATCCAGATCTCCATCTCCATCCATATCAGCATTTTTAAATGAAGTAACATAACTTGTTATGCTATCCAAAAATTCTGTAGGAGCACCAAAATTCCCATTACCTGTATTCATTAATACAGTCAGTTTAGTGGCATTTCCTATATAAGCAAAATCTTTCTTACCATCGCCATTAAAATCACCTACTGTATTAAGATGGCCCAGACTCAGGCTATTTCCTATCGTATGTTCTGTATTAAAATCTCCTGTTCCATTATTCTCAAGCCATACATATTTGTATGTTGTAGGATTGGTATCCAATTCTTTATTAAAAATAATATCAGTATCCCCGTCATTATCAATATCAGCCAACGACATATCAGAAACATACTTCATATTATTTTTTATTATTTTCTGCTGATCTGAAAAGCCACCATGTCCATCTGTATTTTTAAACCACGAAATTTTACTTGAAGACATTGCTACAATATCTGCGTCCCCATCCCCATCAATATCTCCTGTTTCTACTGATGAAAGCCCGTAAACATCTGTTGTAAGAATTTTCTCAGAAGAAAAATTGCCTGTCCCGGTAATTCCTTCGTACCAAGCAACTTTACTGTCTCCTGCAGAAACGGATACTAAATCAATTTTTGAATCATTGTTATAATCCGCAGCATCAAACTGAGAAATTCTTATTGCATTTTGAGAAACAATCTGTTCAGCTCCGAAAATACCGTTCCCAAGGTTCTTTTTCCATGATAATTTATTATCCCATAATACACAGAATACAAGATCCTCCATACCATCTGCATCAAGATCAAACATTTTCACTCCAAACCTTTTTACATTTTGCACAGTATACGGTTTATAAGGAACATTGGATATTAAGATAGAGGGAGAGAAAGTACCTGCCCCATTTGTATTTTTATACCATTTAAACTGTTTAACATTCCCATTTTCAAATAGGTGAATGATATCCAAATCTCCATCACCATCCACATCACCAAGGTCAAAAAACTCACCTAATGCAAAATCATCAATCTCCTGTTTGAAGGTAAAGCTCCCATTCCCATTATTTTTGTACCACCTTAATATCCTTGTTGCATTAAATCTAACCAGAAGATCCGGTTTGTTATCATTATCCAGATCTTTCAGAATAACAGTATCCGGTTTTTGAAGAGAGGTAAAAATAAGTGCTCCCTGAGTAAATGTTCCATTTCCGTTATTTATCAACCATGTTCCCGAGATAGGCTGATGAAAATAAATATCCAGATCTCCATCCCCATCGATATCACCAACCCTGAAAAGAGAAATACTCTCATCTACCAATTTAACTGGCTGGCTGAAAGAAGCAGCAGCTCCAACTCCAGTTCCTTTCATGAGAAACAGGCCTTTTGCCGTACTAAAAATAATATCCGCTTTTCCATCCCCATCAAAATCTGCACTGTCAAAATCATTAATATATTCAACAGGAGATTCATAAATAAGTTCCGGATGTTCAAATCCATTGCCTTTATTCTTTATCCAGAAAAGATTGCGGTAATAGGTTTTAACCAGAATGTCTTTTTTGTTATCGTTATTAAGATCCCGTGAGAGCATATCTTCAGGATCAGGGATCCCAAAAGTTCCGTCAATAATTAAATTCTGAGGTAACCCCGTTTGAGAAAATCCCATTAAAGATGCCAGGGAAAAAGCTAAGATGATTATTTTTTTCATCCAAAAGTTATTTGGTTATTAATTTTAATTTTCAGCAAAAATAGAAAAAATAGTAAGTATTCATTAAAAATATACATAACTATCATTAATACTATAAAAAATCACTAAAATTCAATGACACCCCCATAGAATGTACTTACTCATTATTCAAAAACAAAGCTTCTACTGAATTACAAAAGTAGCCTCACGCTTCCATATATTTTTTTATCTTTACTATCCGAACCATCAATTAAGCTTAAAAACCACCAATGGAACAAAAAATACATCAGGGAAGAAACGTAAAAAGATTCAGAGAAATGCTGGGCATCAAACAGGAATCTTTAGCATTGGATTTGGGTGATGACTGGAATCAAAAGAAAGTCTCATTATTGGAACAGAAAGAAACTATTGAAGATCCTCTTCTTCAAAAAATTTCTGAAGTTTTGAAAATTCCTGTGGAAGCATTCCAGAATTTTGATGAAGAACAAGCTATAAATATTATTTCAAGCAATTTTCATGATAACGCAACAGGTGTTATTGTGAATAATTACAATCCTATTGATAAAATCATCCAACTTCATGAGGAAAAAATTGCTCTTTACGAAAGAATGCTGACGGAAAAGGATGATATGATGTCTAGATTAGAGGCATTAATTAAAGGCAAATAAATAAGATTATAATACATAACACTTTACAAAGTCAGGAGACTTTGCAGAATTACAAAAAATACAAATCCCTCTCATTACTGAAAGGGATTTGTTATATCTAGAAAAAATTCTAATTACATATAAGCTTCAATCGGCTCACAAGTACATACTAAGTTTCTGTCTCCGTAAGCTTCATCCACTCTTGATACAGAAGCGAAGAATTTGTGGTCTCTTACCCACTCTAATGGATAAGCTGCCTTTTCTCTGCTGTATGGTTTATCCCAAGAATCAGAGATCACCAATTGCTCTGTGTGAGGAGCGTTTTTCAATACGTTATTTGCAGGATCAGCCTGTCCGTTAGCAATCTCATCAATTTCATGTTTGATAGAGATTAAAGCCTCTGCAAAACGGTCAATTTCAGACTTGCTTTCAGATTCTGTAGGCTCAATCATTAATGTTCCAGCAACCGGGAAAGAAACTGTAGGAGCATGGAAGCCATAATCCATTAATCTCTTCGCCACATCAGCCACTTCAATTCCTAAAGATTTGAACTGACGGAAATCTACGATACATTCGTGAGCCACTCTTCCGTTTTCGTTTGAATATAAAATTGGGAAATGCTCCGCTAAAATCAACTTAAGGTAGTTAGCATTCATAATTGCATGTCCGGTAGCTTTTTTCAGGCCTTCAGTTCCTAACATCTTGATGTAAGAATAAGAAATATTCAGGATTAATCCTGAACCGTAAGGTGCTGCAGAAATACCATCGATTGCTTCTTTAGTTCCGATTTTGATGTTTGCATTAGAAGGAAGGAATGGTACTAAGTGTTTAGCAACACAGATTGGACCTACTCCAGGACCTCCACCTCCGTGAGGAATTGCAAAAGTCTTGTGAAGATTTAAGTGACAAACGTCTGCTCCGATGTTTCCCGGACTTGTAAATCCTACCTGAGCATTCATGTTAGCACCATCCATATACACCTGTCCTCCGTGCTCGTGGATCAGATTAGTAATTTCCTTGATGTTAGCATCAAAGAATCCGTAAGTAGACGGATATGTAATCATTACAGCTGATAAGTTCGCTGAATGTAATTCTGTTTTAGCTTTAAGATCTTCGAAGTCGATTTCTCCGTTTTCAAGGTTTTTCACAACTACGATTTTCATTCCTGCCATTGCAGCAGAAGCCGGGTTGGTTCCGTGTGCAGACTGAGGAATCAATACTACATTTCTGTGGTGATCTCCTCTTGAAATATGGTATTCTCTGATGACCATTAATCCTGCATATTCTCCCTGAGCTCCGGAATTTGGCTGTAATGAAGTTCCTGCGAAACCAGTAATTGTTGCCAGATCTTTTTCAAGTTCTGCAATCATCTGCTGATATCCTCCAGCCTGATCTACCGGTACAAATGGGTGTACACTTCCCCAATCTGCCCATGAAAGTGGTAACATTTGAGTCGCAGCGTTCAGTTTCATCGTACAAGATCCTAAAGAAATCATTGAATGTGTTAATGATAAATCTTTTCTCTCAAGACGCTTGATGTAACGCATCAATTCGGTTTCTGTATGGTATCTGTTGAATACTTCTTCTGTAAGAATCTGATCTTTTCTCAGGTTTTCTTCAGGAATGCTGTATCCTTCTTTGATTTCTAATTTAAAAGTCTGCTTGTCTTTGAACTGAGCGAAAGAAGCCATCAGATAGTTTAATTTCTCTAATGTAGTACTTTCGTTGATCGCAACACTTACCACCCCTTCTGTGAAATAGTTAAGGTTAAGTCTGTGGTCCTGCATCATTCTCATCAGTCTTCCTTTTTCTTCTTCAGGCATTGTGATTTTTACAGTATCGAAGATTGGCTCCTCTACAACCTGATATCCTAATGCTGAAAGACCTCCTTTCAAAGCATTTGCTTTAAAGTGGATCTGATCTGCGATATAATTTAATCCTTTTGGACCATGGTAAACCGCATACATCCCTGCCATTACCGCTAAAAGAACCTGGGCAGTACAGATGTTTGAAGTTGCCTTCTCTCTCTTAATATGCTGTTCTCTTGTCTGTAATGCCATTCTTAATGCACGTCTTCCGTACATATCCTGAGAAACCCCAATGATTCTTCCAGGGATATCTCTTTTATATTCTTCTCTACAAGCAAAGAATGCCGCGTGAGGACCTCCGTACCCTAATGGAATACCAAATCTCTGAGAAGTTCCTACTGCACAGTCAGCACCCATTTCAGCCGGTGATTTCAATTTCACCAATGCCATAGGATCACATGCAACAGCTACCTGAAGGTCTATTTTTTTATATTCTACAATGTTTTCTGTATAATCCAGAACAATTCCGTTTTTACCAGGATATTGTAATAGAACGCCATAATAAGAAGCATCAAATGCATGCGTTTTGTGGTCACCCACAACCACTTCAATTCCTAACCCTTCAGCTTTAGTTCTCAATACGGAGATTGTCTGAGGTAATACAAGGTCCGAAATAAAGAACTTATTAGCTTCTCCTTTCTTCTGGTCTTTCGTTCTGTTGTTAAAGAACATGTGCATAGCTTCAGCAGCTGCAGTAGATTCATCCAACAAAGAGGCGTTAGCAAGACCGAAGCCTGTAAGATCACACACTACAGTCTGGAAATTAAGAAGAGCTTCCAGTCTTCCCTGTGCAATTTCTGCCTGATATGGTGTATATGCAGTATACCAGCTAGGATTTTCAAAGATATTTCTCTGAATAGCTGATGGTAAAAGGGTATTGTGGTATCCGAAACCGATATAACTTGTATAATCAGTGTTTTTTGATGCCAACTCTTTAGAGTGATTCAGCATTTCGTACTCCGAAAGCGGTTCTGAGATCTCAAGATCTTTTTCTAAACGGATGGAAGAAGGAATGGTCTGAGAAATTAACTCTTCAATACTAGAAACGCCAAGTTTTTCCAACATCGCCTGTTTATCGGCTTCATTTAAGGAAATGTGACGGCTCACAAACTGTTCTGTATTCATTTTTATTTATTAGATTTTGTTTGTAAAAAGATGGGTAAAATTACAATTTTTTACACGATTGTACAACAGCATATCTGCAATGATAATTCACTAAATAGTTTAGTTACGACAACCTTATAAGCTTTTGATAGCTATTAAATATAGTTTAGTTTATTTTAAACAACTATTGTCTCAATATTACAAATAGTATTCAAAAATACAGGCAGTTTATTATTAATAAAACAATGAGTTATTCCTTGAAAATTGGAAAAAATTTTAAAATAGGATTGAAAATATCTTTATTTATAACAGGTAAAAAGTATATGTTTTGGTATGAAAATGTGAAAATTTAAATTCAAAATACAGTACGATTTTAAAGTAATCTGAGATTGTAAAAAGGAGCTCAATCTTCTATTCATCAGGTTTTAAGAATTTTATGAAATTTTATTAATTATATT
>NZ_JBBGZQ010000032.1:0-52265 GCF_037572595.1 Chryseobacterium sp. MYb328
ATAGAAATTTGGCAGAGATGTTTTTTTTGATGAAAAACTGAACAAATGAAGAATTGTTATTGAACCCATAAATGCGTGGCCATATGAATTCAAATCCTTATTAATTCGTTTTTAAAACCAGATCTTCACATTGGAAATGTATTCTAATCAGAAAAATTCGGGCAAGTTCATCATATCATCTCTGGATTTAATTGATATTTTTCAAATACATTACCTGTGAAAATCTTTAGCTCTTTTATTTTTTCAAATAGATCCGAAAAAACCTTACTGTTTTAAATCATATTTAACATCAATAATTTATGCGTAAATTTATTTACTGAAAAGTTGATATTATGGATGATTTTATAGCTGCCCGTGCCCAGATGGCACTTTCTCTGGGCTTCCATATCATATTCTCCTGTGTGGGAATGGTAATGCCTTTCTTAATGGCATTTGCCCATTGGAAGTACTTAAAAACCAACAATGAAGTATATAAAGGACTTACCAAAGCCTGGAGCAAAGGGGTTGCGATCTTATTTGCAACAGGAGCTGTTTCAGGAACGATGCTTTCCTTTGAACTGGGGCTTTTATGGCCCGGGTTCATGAAACATGCAGGTCCAATTTTTGGGATGCCTTTCTCATTAGAAGGCACTGCTTTCTTTATTGAAGCAATCGCTATCGGCTTCTTTTTATATGGATGGGATAAGTTCAATAAATGGTTCCACTGGTTTTGTGGTTTTCTTGTAGGAGTAAGTGGGCTGGCATCAGGTATTCTGGTGGTAGCAGCCAATGCCTGGATGAACTCTCCTACCGGTTTCGATTATATAAACGGACAATACCTTAATATAGATCCAATTAAAGCTATGTTCAATGATGCATGGTTTCCACAGGCTCTTCACATGACGGTTGCTGCTTTTTGTGCCACAGGATTTGCAGTAGCTGGAGTTCACGCTTTTTTAATTATGCGGAAAAAGAATGTGGAGTTTCATACTAAAGCATTCAGAATCGCAGTAGGCTTTGCCTTAATTGGAGCATTTGGTGCACCTTTGAGTGGTGATGTGGCGGCAAAATCTGTTGCTGAAAGACAACCTATCAAGTTAGCTGCTATGGAAGCTCATTTTGAAACGGAAAAAGGAGCTGCATTTGTTATTGGTGGAATTCCTGATGAGGAAAAAGAGGAAATAAAATATGCGATTAAAATTCCCAAAGTATTAAGCTTTTTGGTAAGCAATGATTTCAATGCTGAAGTAAAGGGGCTTAAAGACTTTCCAAAGGATGAATGGCCTCCGATAGCGGTTACCCATTATGCTTTTCAGATTATGATCTTCTTTGGAGTGGTAATGATTTGTATTGGAGCTGTATATCTTTATGCTTTCTTCTTTAAAAAGGAATGGCTGACTAAAAACTGGTTATTAAAAACATTTTTAATTGCAACACCTTTCGGATATATTGCTCTTGAAGCAGGATGGACTGTTACTGAAGTGGGAAGACAGCCATGGATTATTTATGGAGTCATGAGAACCATTGATGCCGTAACCCCAATGCCTGGAATACAGTACTCATTTTACTTCTTCACTGCAATTTTTATATCATTATCATTGATTCTGGTATTCCTTTTAAGAAGACAGGTACAAATGGTACCTAAGCTTTACGACCCTACAGACCCACAGTTTAACGATAAAAATAAAAAATCATGATCTACATTGTTATAGGCTTTCTCTGGCTTTCCATCTGTCTTTATATTATTCTTGGTGGTGCTGACTTTGGAGCGGGTATTGTAGAGCTTTTTACGAATAAAAAAGCCCGCCATAAAACTCATGAGATTATGTACGAGTCTATTGCTCCTGTCTGGGAAGCAAACCATATGTGGCTGATTATTGCCATTGTTATTCTCTTTGTGGGCTTTCCTGAAATTTATACCACGATGTCTACCTACCTTCACATTCCTTTAGTCTTAATGCTTGTAGGTATTATTGCAAGAGGAACCGCATTTACGTTCAGGCATTATGATGCAGTAAAGGATAACTGGCAGGTTTTGTACACCCAGATATTTTATTACGCCAGTCTCTTAACTCCTTTTTTCCTGGGATTAATAGCAGCCGCAACAGTATCACACTCTATTAATCCTGATGCAACCACCTTTCAGGATCTGTATATTTACAGCTGGCTAAACTGGTTCGGAGTGTCTGTAGGATTATTTACAGTAGCATTGTGTGCTTATCTTGCTTCTATCTTCTCATTGAGAGAAACCCGTGGTAAGGAAGAATTATTATTAATGATCAGAAAGTCAAAACAAACGATGATCTTTGTCGTCGTTACAGGAATTCTTGTATTCGCTACTGCTTATCTTTCGGATATTCCGCTTTTGATGTGGGTATTTTCAAAGCCATTAGGAATCATGGCGATTGCTTTTGCTACCGTTGCCTTATTACTTATTTTAAGAGCTCTGAATACCCAAAAATTACTTCCTGTAAGAGCATTGGCGGGTTTCCAGATGGTGATGATCCTTGTGGCAGCTACCTATCAGCATAATCCGGATATTATTTTATTAGGGAATGGACAGCGTCTTTCACTGCTGGTTCACATTGCTCCTGAAAAAACGATTGCCGCTTTGGGATGGGCTTTAATGCTTGGATCACTGTTTATTTTGCCGTTTTTATTTTATCTGATGTTTTCATTTAGCAGACTAAGAAAATAAAATGCTATAATACGGTATCCAGAAAAACGATTTGACCAGAACAGATTTTAAATTTGTCTTTGACCATAAGTTTTACGTCATTGATAAGTCATACCTCCATATTTTTCTCTATTGCTTATATACTATAATGTATACTGCTTTAGTATTTTCAGGAATACAAGTCTTTTCTTAAAGAAAAGACTTATAATTACTATAAATATCTTTTCTATAAATTCAATCTCATAACGCTCTGAAATTTCTTTGCACATGAGCTGTAAAATTGCTCCAGAAACTTCATCTAGTAGAACTTTTCTTCTATATTTCATAGGGAAAACAAAATGATACAGAAGCAAAGTTTTATTATGACTCTTGAAAATATGTTCATCTTCCATGAATCAAATCTACAGTTTTACAACTTATTTTGAAAAACCATCTATTTTTCAAACTTTTCCTCTTTTAAGAAGATGTATCACAACTAAATGATGTGGGTCGAGAATCGTTTAAACGAAAAACCTTCTCGTATAGGGATACAGGAAAATTTCATAAAAAAGGCCGTTTCCACGAGTTGTGAGACGGCCTCAATTCTTTAGATTAAAATGTTGTGGCATCAATTACAAAACGATAACGGGCTTCTTTGTTTACTACTTTGTCCCAAGCGTCATTTATTTCTGATGCTTTTATCACTTTTATTTGAGGATAAATTTTATTTTTTGCACAATAATCTATCATTTCTTGGGTTTCTTGAATGCCACCAATCAGCGAACCGTTAAAATTTACTCGATTTTGAGTCATATTGAAATTATTGATTTCCAAAACACCATTTATCGGTTCCCCAACTTGCGTAAAAAAGCCGTAAGGTTTTACACAGTCGATGTACGGTGACATTTCGTAAGCATAAGGAACGGTAGAAATCATATAATCCAATTTGCCTTTGTAGGGTTTTAAATCTTCTGCCGATTGTACCACGATTACTTCCTTTGCACCAAAACATTTAATGTCTTTCACTTTTGAAGCAGACGTGGTAAAAGCAAAAACTTTTGCACCTTTTGAAACCGCTAATTTCACAGCAATATGACCTAAACCGCCAATGCCAACCACACCAACTTTATCGCCCTTTTTTAATTTTGCTTTCATTATTGGCGAATACGTCGTGATACCTGCACAAAGTAATGGTGCTGCATATTTCAGTTTAATAGTCGCAGGAATTTTAATGGCAAAATGTTCTGTTACTACAATGTTGTTGGCATATCCACCTTGTGTAATTCCAGTAGGCGATGATTTATCTGGCGTGCCATAAGTTTCCACCCATCCTGTTGTTTCACAATGCTGTTCTTGGCCACTTTTACAACTATCGCATTGCATACAGCTGTTTACCATAGCGCCAACTCCAGCTTGGTCGCCAACTTTAAATTTGGTTACATTTTTACCAACTGCAGTTACAATTCCGGCAATTTCGTGACCTGGAACTAGCGGATATTGTTGTTTACCCCAATGTCCTTTAACCATATGAATATCGGAATGGCAAATACCCGAAAATTTAATATCGATTAAAATATCATTGTCGCCTATCGCTCTTCTTTCAAAGTTCCAAGCTGTTAATTTTCCTGCCTCGTCATTTCCTGCGTAACCTTTAGATTTAATATTTGCGCTCATTTTTTTTGATTTATTTGTTTGTGAAAAAATTGAAATTTGATTTACAAGCAACAAACCGGCACTTGCAATTGCCGTTTGCTGAATAAATTTCCTTCGGGATGGGTTGCTGTTTTTTTCTTTCATTTTTTTGATATAATTTAGTTAAAACTTGTTGAGCATTTTAGAAAATAAATAAGAAAAAGATTATTCAACTGGATAAAAACACTATACATTAGATTAATTATCAATGTGTTAAATAAATTATCCCGAGATATTGGTCAACCCATAGTTTGAGTTGCTCAACGTGGATTTTTTTATATTCTTATTTTCCTTAATTTTCAATATATTTTCGAATAACATCTTTATTTCCGTACTGACTAACTGTATTGACATAGTAACCACTTGTCCACAAATTACCATCCCATAATATCCGGATGTTTTTTTTGTTTGTTCTATTATGTTTAAGAGCATTTTCTACCAATAGCTGTAAAGTCATTGGAGGTAGTTATTGGTATTTTGCTTCTTTACTCACATCAATCATAAAATGTAGATCTTCTCCCTGTCTGTGCTTAATCAAAAAAAATAGGCATCCAAAAATCTAAGTTCCCTTTCTAAAGAGATCATATCCTTTTTAGAATTTATCAACATATACCGGTGTACAATATGATTCCATATCCCATATATGTAATACGAAATTGATAATTAAATGTATATGAAATTCGAATTTTATTACCTAAACGTATTTTAAAGCTTCTGAAACGAAGAATAAAGGCACTAAAATGAGAAAGTGAAGATATTTATTTGAAATAGATTCAGATGGTGTGGTCTGTGTACCAGTCTTCACCTACCGTACTAAAGATAATAATGAATACACTTATGAATTGTCAGAAGGAACTAATCCTTTGAGCTGGTCTGAAGGAGATACAGAGACCACGATATATGATCCGAAAGATGCTTCTAAGATAGAATTGTATACTTATTTTAGAATTTTGTCTGGCCTTTGATTTTGTCGTCTGCCACCCTGCTTCTGGTGGTGATAGGAGGTGGATACTTTATCACAGAACAGAATTACAATAGAATCTAAGGGGTACAATAAATGCATATAAAAGTTGGAAACAATAATAAAAAGAGTACTGTTTCTTGTACTCCTTTTATTAGAGCCTGTTTAAATTTCATAATTTAATTTTTTGTATAGCATATAAATCCTTCTCTGAGTCTATATTTTGAATATTTATTTGTTAAAAAAGATACAGCAAAGAAGTTCCAGGGCATAGAGTTCAACTGGATGTTACTAAAATCAGGAACAAGGCTTATCAATTTACAGCTATTGATGACTGTACAAGAATGAAAGTTATTGGGATCTACTCTAATAAAAAAGCAGAATGTACGATACATTTTTTAAGTGAAATTTTGGATACATTTTATTTTCCTATACAGCAAACTGACTGGGGAACGGAATTTTTTAATTATTCCTTTCAATACGAATTGCATGAGCATTTTATAAAACCCAGATCCCCTCATTTAAATGGTAAAGTAGAAAGAACCCAACAGACTGACAAATCCGAATTCTGGCCACTAGTGGATTTATCTGATTCAGATCTTGATTTAAATGCTTTAGCTATTGAATGGCAGGAGTTTTTACAATAAGAAAAGACCACACTCTTCTTTGAATGGAAAAATGCCTTGGGAAAAATCACATTCGTTGGAACATCTCATCCCTATTCAGCCTGATGTTACTGCAAAATTTTAGGACTCGAATGAAGTAATATTGCCCAGAAATTATACTTACTTAATTTATATAAAACAAAAAAAATATTAATTTAGTTTCAAAGCCCAGGAGGAAGTAGGCTCTTCTGGAGAGCAACCTACCAGTAATAGGCTTTTAGATATACGGAAAGGGAGACCCAAAAGGTCTCCTCTTTTTATTTCCGGTATCTTCTATGGTTAAGAAAACCTTCTCTTAATTTGTAGCGAATCTACTGTTATAGTACATATTATTAACTAAAATTTACATTTCGCTTATTAAAAACTCATTGACTTTCTCTGCACACTCTCTACCCTCAGCAATTGCCCAAACGACAAGACTTTGCCCTTTTCTTGCATCACCACAGGAAAACACTTTATCCTGGTTTGTTTTGTATTCTTTATTATTTCCAATTAAATTTCCTTTAGGGTCTAAATGAATATCTAACCCCTCAACCAATCCTTTGTGCTCAACATGAGTGTATCCTAACGCAATAAAGACAAGGTCACATTCAAGTATAAATTCAGATCCGGGTTTTTCAGTATACAGATTCCATTTTCCATCATCGGAATCTTTAGTCCATTCCGCTTCTATCAAACGAACTCCTTTTAAGTTTCCGTTTTCATCTTTCACAAATTCTTTGGAATTCACAGACCACATCCTTTCGCATCCTTCTTCATGGGAGGAAGTAATCTGTAATAACGCAGGATAGGCAGGCCATGGCATTGTTTCATCCCTTTCCATTGGCTGCATAGGTTTATAATAAATCTGATATACAACTTCTGCCCCCTGACGATTAGAAGTCCCGATACAATCTGAGCCTGTATCTCCTCCACCTATTACCACCACTTTTTTCCCTTTTGCATCAATTTCTTCTTCTTCAAAAGGAATTCCACTTACTTTTTTATTACTTTGTTTCAGAAAATCCATTGCAAAATGAATTCCTTTTGCATCATGATTAGGAATAACGAGCTCTTTTGGAACCGTACTTCCTGTTGCAAGAACGATAGCCTCAAAATCCCGATTTAATTGCTCCACAGAATAATCAATCCCTACATTAACTCCTGTAGAAAATAAAACACCTTCTTCTTTCATCCATTGAACTCTGCGCTCTACAATATTTTTATCCAGCTTAAAATCCGGAATTCCAAATCGTAACAATCCTCCTATTTCAGGATCCCTTTCAAAAACAGTTACATAATGCCCCATCTGGTTTAACTGGTATGCTGCTGCTAATCCCGCAGGTCCGGAGCCTACTACTGCCACTCTTTTATTGGTTCTTAACAGTGGTGATTTTGGTCTGGCAAATCCTTGTTCAAAAGCTATTTCTATAATATTCTTTTCTATCTCTTCAATGGTAACCGGCTGATCGTTAATTCCAAGTACACACGCACTCTCACACGGAGCCGGACAAATCCGTCCTGTAAACTCAGGAAAATTGTTCGTTGAAATTAAAATCCGATAGGCTTTCTCCCATTGCTTCTGGTAGACCGCTTCATTAAATTCAGGAATCAGATTTCCGAGAGGACAACCACTCTGACAAAATGGGATTCCACAATCCATACATCTTGCCGACTGACATTTCAATTGTTCATCTGACGGTTTTTGGATAAATTCTTTATAATCCTGAAGTCTTTTTTCAACCTCCAACTTAGGAGGAAGCTCCCGCTCATGTATCAAAAATCCATTTATCTTTCCCATTATTTCACAACATTTATCAGGTTTTCTATCACTTTCCTATATTCTCTTGGATATACTTTGGTAAAATATTTACAACTATTATCCCAATCATTTAATATAAATTCGGCCAATTGACTTTTTGTATTTTCAAAATGTTCTTTCACCAAAGCGGAAATTATTTTTTTATCTTCTTCAGTAACAGATTCCAAATCTGCCATATCAGAATTAAAATTATATTGTAAGGTTTCATTAACATCCCACACATAAGCAATTCCACCACTCATTCCCGCTCCAAAATTCCTCCCAACACCTCCCAGAACAATAACCTTTCCTCCTGTCATATATTCACATCCATGATCACCGATTCCTTCTACCACTGCCGTAGCCCCAGAATTACGAACTGCAAAACGTTCTCCAGCCATTCCATTGACAAATACCTTTCCGGAAGTAGCACCATATAAAGCAACATTTCCTACAATACTATTTTCATTAGCTTTAATAATTGCTTCTCTATCCGGAAAAACTATCAATTGAGCTCCGGAAAGCCCCTTTCCTAAATAATCATTAGCATCCCCTTCCAGACGCATTGTAATTCCTTTGTTACAAAATGCACCAAAACTCTGCCCCGCAGTTCCTTTAAAATTAAACTTTAAAGAATTTTCTTTCATTCCTTCGGATTGATATATTTTGGTTAATTCATGAGAAAGAATGGTTCCAACTGCACGATCCGTATTTTTCAGATTGAATTCAGCCTCCATAGCTGTATTATTTTGAAGTGCATACTGAGCAGCCTCAAGCATCTGCCAGGAAACAGAAGAATCTAAGCCATCATCCTGCTCTTCTGATTTAATAACATCTAAATCTGTTTCTATTTTTTGAAGAAGCCTGCTTAAATCAATATGTTGATGTTTCCAGAAATTAATCACTGATTTTCTTTCCAGACATTGAGATTGTCCTACCATCTCATCAATGGTTCTGAATCCCAGGTTAGCCATGATTTCCCTGACTTCTGTTGCAAGAAACCTGAAGTAATTCACCAAATGCTCAGCCTTACCCTTGAAATTCTTCCTCAAATCTTCATTTTGAGTAGCAATTCCTACCGGACAGGTATTCAAATGACATTTCCTCATCAAAATACATCCTTCAACAATAAGCGCGGAGGTTGCAATCCCCCATTCTTCAGCTCCCAATAAAGTAGCAATTGCCAAATCACGCCCTGTTTTTATCTGCCCGTCTACCTGCAGGGTAACTCTTTGTCTGAGCTTATTTTTAATTAAAGTCTGATGTGTCTCTGCTAACCCAAGTTCCCAGGGTAATCCAGTATGACGGATAGAACCTAAAGGAGAGGCTCCCGTTCCTCCATCGTATCCTGAGATCAGAACATGATCTGCTTTAGCTTTAGCAACTCCGGACGCTATGGTCCCTACTCCTGCTTTTGAAACTAATTTTACAGATAACCGGGCATGGCGGTTCGCATTTTTTAAATCAAAAATTAGCTGAGCAAGATCTTCAATAGAATAGATATCATGATGAGGCGGTGGAGAAATTAATCCAACTCCCGGTGTAGAATGTCGTGTTTTACCAATCCATGAATCTACTTTATCTCCCGGTAACTGACCTCCCTCTCCAGGTTTTGCTCCCTGAGCCATTTTTATTTGAATCTCATCAGCCTCAGCTAAATACCTGGCAGTAACTCCAAACCTTCCTGAAGCAATCTGTTTAACAGATGAACGCAAATTATCCCCATTTTCAGTAAGTATATATCTGGCCTCATCTTCTCCTCCTTCTCCTGTATTACTTTTTGCCCCTATTCTATTCATCGCTATCGCCAGTGTCGTATGCGCTTCCCATGAGATTGATCCAAAAGACATCGCTCCTGTTGCGAATCGCCTCATAATATTTTCAACAGACTCTACTTCTTCCAGAGGAATAGCCGCCCTATCGTTTTTAAATTCTAAAAGCCCTCTTAATAAAGAAGCCTTACCCATCTGCTGATTGACCAACCTTGAATATTTTTTAAAAATATCATAGTTATTACTCCAGGTAGCCTGCTGTAATAAATGAATCGACTGTGGGTTGAACTGATGATATTCACTACGGTTTCTCCACTGATAAACACCACCTGTATCTAAAAGGCTTTCAGCCCAATCACCTTTAAAAGCTTCTCTATGCTTCATTAATGCTTCTTTGGCAATTTCGTCAAAACCAATTCCTTCAATTCTGGAAATAGCCCCGGTAAAACAAGTATTCACTACTAATTTATTCAATCCTATAATTTCAAAAATCTGGGCTCCATGATACGATTGTAACGTTGAAACTCCCATTTTGGAAAAAATCTTTAAAAGTCCATCACCGACTGCCTTTTTATAATTCTCTCTCAGTTTTTCTAAATCTTCAATCTCTCCAAATTCCCCATCATCAAACATCTGCCGGATACTTGCCAAAGCCAGATATGGATTAATTGCCGTAGCCCCAAACCCCAGGAGTGTTGCAAAGTGATGAACTTCCCAAACATCTCCCACTTCCATTACCAGCCCGATTTTTCTTCGGATTCCTTTTCTTATCAAATGATGATGAACTGCTGAACAAGCCAGCAATGAGGGAATAGCTGCATGCTGAGAGTCCAATGACCGATCGGAGAGGATAATCACTTCAAACCCATCGTCTACTGCATCTACTGCATATCTGCAAATCCTGTCAATGGCTTTTTTTAAACTTCCTTCTTTTCCCGCTGCATTAAAATAAGTATAAATAGTTTTTGATTGAAATTTACCCGTATCAACACTTCGTAATTTTTCAAGCTGATTATTGTTAAGGATAGGATTTTCCAATTTAATGGAATGTGCAAAATTCTTATCTTCCTCCAAAAGATTTCCATTACCTCCAATGATGGTAGTCAGAGACATGACCAGTTTTTCTCTGATCGGATCTATCGGCGGATTAGTTACCTGAGCAAATAATTGTTTAAAATAAGAGCTCAGATGCTGAGGCTTTTCGCTTAAAACAGCCAATGGAACATCAAAACCCATAGAACCAATAGGCTCTTTTCCATGAGAAGCCATTTCTTTCACCATCACATCAAGATCTTCTCTTGAATACCCAAATGCCTTCTGATACTTGAAAATATCGTCTGTCTGAAGTTTATTGAACCGTATTTTGGGATGAGGTAATTCATTGATATTAATTCTCATATTGTCTAACCATTCACGGTATGGCTTTGAAGTGCATATTTCTTTTTTCAGCTCATCATCGCTGATTATTCTTCCTTTTTTCAGATCTACAAGAAACATTTTCCCAGGTTGAAGATGGCCTCTTTTAATAACTTTTTGGGGATGTACAGGTAAAGCTCCTGATTCGGATGCCATAATAACCAAATCGTCTGATGTCACACAATATCGCGAAGGACGAAGGCCATTTCTATCTAAAGTTGCACCGATAATATCTCCATCCGTAAAAGAAATGGAAGCAGGCCCATCCCAAGGTTCCATCAAACAGGCATGAAATTCATAGAAGTCTTTTTTATATTGTTCCATTTGTTCGTGCCCATCCCATGCTTCAGGAATAAGCATCATCATTGTATGAGGAAGGGAACGTCCTGAATGATAAAGGAGCTCTACCATATTATCCAGATAAGAGGAGTCAGATTGCCCTGGTTTTGTTAAAGGAAGAATCATATCCATTTCCTGAGGGCTAAAAAACTGACTTTTGAAAATCTTTTCAGAGGATTTCAACCAATTCAGGTTCCCTCCTATTGTATTGATTTCCCCGTTATGCGATAAGAATCTAAAAGGTTGTGCCAAACTCCATGTTGGTGATGTATTGGTTGCAAAACGGGAATGCACCATTCCAAATGCGGAACGGGTTTTAGGATTTGTAAGATCTTTAAAATAATTTCTAATCTGAATACTTCTTAACTGCCCTTTATAAATAAGTTTTTTACAGGAAAAAGAGGCAACATAAAATCCTATAGGGTCATTATTGGTAATACTTGTAACCTGATGCGAAATATAATTGTTGAAAACAAATAGCTTTCTTTCGAAATCCTTTTCAGCTTCAGTATCAAAAGGACGTTCTATAAAGAGCATTTCCATAACAGGTTCCACACTCTTTGCCAATGCACCTAAATCAATATTACTTACTGGCACAGGACGGTATCCTAAAATTTTAAGATTCAGCTTTTCAGCGGATTGAGCAATGACTTCCTTACATTCTTCACGAATAAAGTTATTTTGAGAAAAAAATAGCATACCAACCCCATAGTATCCAGGTTCCGGTAAGTCTATTCCATAATTCAATGCCTCATCATATAAAAGCTCATGGGGAATCTGAATCTGAATACCAGCTCCATCACCTGTATTATTTTCATATCCGGTAGCCCCACGATGCTCCATGTTTTCAAGCATAGTAATAGCATCACTTACAATTTTATAACTTTTAACTCCTTTTATATGGGCAACAAAGCCTACCCCACAGGAATCAAATTCAAATTCCGGTTGGTAAAGTCCATAGCTTTTCGAAAAATTATCAGGATTTTTTTTGTGTGTTTTTCTCATCTTCCTATCCATTTGCTTATCAAATATAGCAAAAAGAATACCTTTAAAGATTATAAATTATATTTACTTCATTGAAAAACTAATAATAATAAACAATAGTTAATTAATCAATAAAAAAGACAAGAAAAACATATTAAAACATGAAATAAAATACATAATACATAATTGAACTAGGTAATTATAACAAGCTGATTATCAACCAATAAACTTAATAAAACAAAGATACATTTCAAGTTTACCTTAAGTCAAATACATATAAAAATAAAATACAGAATGATTGTGTTATATACTATAATACTGATAGTCATGATGTTAAAAAACAAAATCATTTTGCTGATTATCTATAAACACTTTAACTTATTAGATATAATTACCTAAAATTAAACGCTTAATCTACAATTACATTCTAATATAACTGTTTTTTTTAGATTAATTATCTAAAAAATGCCTATAGATCAAAAATAATATCAATAATGCAAAAATCACCCCATAAAAAAACCTCCCAAGGCTTCAAGCCAGGGAGGTTATATTTGATATTTTTTTATTTTAAGTTAATTTCTTCAAAAGAGCTTCATCAATTTTTTCTACTTTCACAATATTATTCTTTGTCAAAGTTTTGGAAGTCTGATCCCGTTTTACTTAGATATTGTGCGCAAATACATATTTTAAGATATTGTATTTAATTTTTAATTCCTTTTCTTGAAATTATTTTATTAGATAATGTTGTTATTTTAATAAAATAGACTCCTTTTATCAATGAAGATGTATTAAGCTCTGAAGTATTTCCTTTTAAAACAAACTTTCCACTTTCATCATAAATTTCTACATTTTTAATCTTTTCTTTTAAGTTAAATTTTAGTTCGTTATTAAATGGATTGTTAAAATGAACCTCATCAGCTTTATGACTAATCTCACTTACTGATAAAGAAGAGCCTGTTCTCCTATATTTTATAAAACCATGTGCAGTATCTAATCCGTTAGACCAATTTGAACATAGGTATTCATTGTCATTAATAAGCTTTATTCCTCCAATAGCACTTCTGTTAATTTCATCATAAAACGAAGCACTTCCATTATTAAAGCTATTATCCAATTGCCCAGAAGAGGTAATCCTTACTAATGTATTACCATCTGGAACCATTCCATGTATAGTACTAATACGAAAATGATTAACTACTACAACAAGATTTCCAGCAGAATCAAAGGTTCTTCCCCCTAACCTATCAAGATTATCTCGAAACTGAGGAAGCTGAAAAACTCCATTCATTCCAAAATTATTATCTATTACACCATTGGATGTATACTTATAAATAATATCTGAATTCCCTTGTCTTCCAAAAAGAGCAAGCTCATCATTATTATTTACTATTCCCCACATATTAGATGGTAATGTAAGAATTCCATTATTTCCAAAACTTGTGACCACATTTCCTTGAGAATCTATCTTTTTAATCAATCTTAAATAATCAAATCTATAGAATATATAAAAATAGTTAGTTTTGGTTTTAACAATATCCTGTAATACACCAAGATCAACACCTAGAGGGAAATCATGTTCAAAGATACCATTTCCAGTATATTTTTCAATCTGGCTGTTCTTTAATATATAAAAACTGTTATCTGAGTTTATAAAAATATATTGACGTCCTAATGTTCCTGCAGACCAATCTATCATCCCACTATTTCCGAATGAAGTATCAAGTGTTCCCTCTAAGAAATGCCTTTTTAAATGAGTTCCGTTAGCAATTAAAAGTTTATTATCAGCAACACTAAGACTTGTTATTGCTCCAATATTTAAGTTTCCAAAGTTAGGATCAAGGCCCCCAATATTTTTCACCTTGTTAACATAACCTGATTCATTTTTCAAATATACTGTACCATCATTTTGAATCCAATACAAGAATGAGTTATTCGTTGTATATCCATAAGTGCCTTTGTTATACGCAGGATCTAAATACACCTGAGACTTACCTATGACTCCACATAAAATAAAAAGACCTAATACATATTTTTTCATAATTATTAATTTTTGTAAAAATACAAAAAAGCGACTTAATAATCAGATCCCATTGATCAATGATAATATATTCATTTTCAAATATTTTGGCTCCAAAATCAAATACCCATTCTCATTATAGACCTCATTTTTCTTAATTTTTCCTTTTATATGTAATGTCTATTCATTTTTGAATGGATTTTCAAAAGTAAATTCTAAAGCCTCCTCTAACTTCCCAACAGTTGTAGAATATATTTGTATATTTTATGTTTTTACTATAAACAAGTTTATTTATTTGATATACAAATAAAAAAGAGTGAACATAACATTCACTCTTTTAAACTTATACTATTAATATTGTATATCTTACGCCAGTTTCATCAAAAGATTCTCATCAATCTTCTCCACTTTCACAATATTATTTTTTGTCAAAGTTTTAGAAGCTTTATCCCATTTTTTACCGGATAACTGGCTTCTTTCTTTTACTTCAGCTAAAGACATTGCTTCTTCCTGAGAATTAAGAATTTCAAGGATTACTTTTTCATCTTCTCCCAGCTCAATTTGAGGAACCGCTTTCTCCGGTCTCATCTGAGGAAAGAATAACACTTCCTGAATAGAAGCATTGTTCGTTAAGAACATAATTAATCGGTCCATACCAATTCCCATTCCTGACGTTGGTGGCATACCATATTCCAATGCTCTTAGGAAATCTTCATCGATGAACTGTCCTGCTTCATCATCACCTTTCTCAGACAATCTCAGCTGATCTTCAAAACGTTCTCTTTGATCAATCGGATCATTCAGTTCAGAATAGGCATTGGCAATTTCTTTACCACAAACCATCAATTCAAAACGTTCTGTAAGACCTTCCTTACTTCTGTGTTTCTTTGTTAATGGAGACATTTCAACAGGATAATCTGTGATAAAAGTTGGCTGAATAAAGTTTCCTTCGCATTTCTCACCGAAAATTTCATCAATTAATTTTCCTTTACCCATCGTTTCGTTTACCTCAATTCCGATAGATTTTGCAAAAT
Source organism: Chryseobacterium sp. MYb328 (assembly GCF_037572595.1). Taxonomy (NCBI): domain Bacteria; kingdom Pseudomonadati; phylum Bacteroidota; class Flavobacteriia; order Flavobacteriales; family Weeksellaceae; genus Chryseobacterium; species Chryseobacterium sp. MYb328. Next base: position 15,296 of record NZ_JBBGZQ010000032.1, read on the forward strand.
CAAATATTTCCTGCTCTGTCTTCCCTGTAATATCAAACCCTGTATATTTCAAAATGGCTTCCGTCATAGAAACTCTTGCAAAAGGAGCTTTGAAACTGATTTCATGCTCACCAAATTTTGCATTAGATGTTCCGTTTACCTGAATCGCGCAGAATTCCAATAATTTCTCTGTAAAATCCATCATCCAGTTATAATCTTTGTAAGCTACATAGATTTCCATTACAGTAAATTCAGGATTGTGGGTTCTGTCCATTCCCTCATTTCTGAAGTTTTTAGAGAACTCATAAACTCCGTCAAATCCACCGACAATCAGTCTTTTCAGATATAATTCATTGGCAATTCTTAAGTATAAGGGAATATCCAACGCATTGTGATGCGTAATAAAAGGTCTTGCAGCAGCTCCCCCGGGAATTGACTGTAAAACAGGCGTTTCCACTTCAAAATATCCTGCTTCGTTGAAGAAGGTTCTCATGGCATTGAAAAGCTTTGTTCTTTTTACAAAAACATCCTTCACGTATGGATTTACTAATAAATCAACATAACGCTGTCTGTACCTTAGTTCCGGATCGTTGAATCCGTCGTGTACAACACCATTTTCATCTGTTTTTGCCTGAGGAAGCGGACGTAATGCCTTAGTAAGAAGCGTAAAGTTCTTTACTAAAACCGTCTTCTCTCCTACCTGAGTGGTAAACAATTCTCCTTCAATACCGATAATATCACCGATATCTAAAAGATGTTTGTATACTTCATTATATAATTCTTTATCTTCTCCCGGACATATCTCGTCTCTGTTGAAGTAAACCTGAATTTTTCCTTTAGAATCCTGCAATTCTGCAAAAGAAGCCTTCCCTTGAATTCTGCGGGACATTAATCTACCAGCGATCTTCACCTGTTTACTTTCAGAAAAGTCCTGTTTTATAGATTCTGTAGTATCTGTAATGGTATACTCATCCGCAGGGAACGCATTAATCCCCATTTCAGTAAGCTTATTAAGCTTTTCTCTTCTAATGATTTCTTGTTCTGATAATTGCATTTCTTATTTTTCTAAAAGCGTACAAATTTAGGCATTTTTGAGTTGACCATCAATTGATTTTTTCAGAAATTTTAAAATGTCAGCCGGAATGGAGTTGAGATGTAGGATATGAGGTATCGGGATGTTAGATATAAATTAATGTGTTATTAACTTTGAACTTTAAATTTAAACAAACCAGCTTTTCCTATCCTGCTGAGGAATAAATGTCCAGGCCAAGATTCTGCTTACTTTCTGTCCCTGAGCCATATCAATGGTTTTAACGTCTACAGCCTTTACTCTCTTTAAAAGAGTAGTTAACTTATATAGATTGTCTTTTTTGGAAACCAGGCAGGTAAACCAAAGGAACTGAGATGAAAATTGAGCACTTTCATTAATCATATTGGTAATGAATGCCAGTTCACCACCTTCACACCATAATTCCGACTGTTGTCCGCCAAAATTAAGCATCGCTTTCTGTCTCTTTCCTTTATTTAAATTCTTTGTTTTTCTAAGATTCCCTTTGATCATAGATTCTTTTGAATCATGAAAAGGTGGATTACACATAGAAAAGGTAAACCGGTCTTTAGGATTTACTATATTTTTGAATACATAATTGGAGTCAGGCTGATGCGCCAATTCAATTGCCAATGATAAACCTGGATTCTGATCCAGAATATGCTGAGCATTTTTTAGTGAATCTTCATTGATATCCGTTCCAAGCATCTTCCAGCCATAGGATTTATTAGCAATTAAAGGATAAACAAGGTTAGCTCCTACTCCAACATCAAGTCCTGTCACAGAAGTTTCTGTTGGAATTTGACCTTTCTGTTCTGCTAAAAGATCAGCAATATAATGTATATAATCTGCCCGTCCCGGAATAGGTGGACACAAATTGGTATCGGGAATATCCCAATCCTTAATATTGTAAAAGTGTAGTAATAAAGCTTTGTTGAGTAATTTTACAGCTTCGGGAATACTGAAATTAATAGTTCTTGTCCCATGAACATTCACAAAGACGTAATGTTTCAGTTCTGGCACACAAGAAATAAGCAGATCAAAATCATAAGGATTACGATGCAGATTTCTTGTGTGCAGACTTGATTTTTCTGTGGACATATTTTATTTCTTCTGGCTTAGAATATACTCCACCATTTTTTTGGCATCTTCTTTAGACACCTGTGGATGAGCAGCCATAGGGACTCCGCCCCAAACTCCACTACCGCCATCTATAATCTTGGAAGCCAGCAATTCAATATCCTTATCAGAATATTTAGCCGCTATTTCCTGATAAGAAGGTCCTATCATTCTCTCATTAACAGAGTGACACCCTGAACAATCTAATGTTTCCATGATCTGATCACCGGAAAGATTAGACTGTGCAGGAGCAGACACTGATGCAGCATCTGAAGATGCTACTTCTGTTTTATTTTCTTTTTTAGAACAGGAAAAGATCAGAAGACCCAAAGTTCCTGCCAAAAATAAGTTTTTCATTATTTCTTCGCTGTAGAATCTGTTTTAGCAGCTTCAGGAGCAGCTGGAGTTGCAACAGCTGGGGCAGCAGGCTTAGCTGTAGAATCTACCACTGTAGTTGCTTCCGGCTCTTCAAGCATTGTGTTGCTGTCCTGTAATGAGTGATCTGCTTTTTTAGTGCAGCTTGCTAATAATAAACCTCCAATAAATGCGATTGCGAATACTTTTTTCATTTTTTTCTAATTTGAAAGCAAAAATATAAAAAATAAATGTTTCAGCTTATGACAAATGTTTCTTTGAAGAATATTTTTAAGTGAGGGATGTTTTCATTCAGCCAATAAGAAATAATAATTCAAATACTAGGGAAATTTAAATATGCATATTATTTTTGTGTTGTTAATTATTTAAACCAAAAATAATCCTATTAATTTGAAATTATGACTAAAAAAAATTTATTGACCACAGCCCTGTTTGCTGCACTCGCTACCCTCCCTTTGTCTTGTGACAATTCTTCATCAGATGTTCAACCTTCAGAATATTCTGATAAAATAGAATCCGTAACCTTATTAAAAACAACAAAATCCTGGGAAGGGACAACATATCCCAGTTATCCTAGCGGACAACCTGAAATTTCTGTACTTAAAATTTCCGTTCCACCCCATAAGGCTTTAGACTGGCACAAACACCCGGTGATTAATGCTGCCTACATAGAAAAGGGTGAAATACAGATTGAAAAGAAAGAAGATGGTAAAACCAAATGGGTAAGACAAGGCGAAGTACTTCCGGAAATGGTTAACATAGCTCACAGAGGTAAAACCGGAGACAAAGGAGCGACTTTAATTGTCTTCTACAGCGGATCACCTGATTTACCAATTTCAGAGCCGGTACATTAAATTATCAAAATGCTAAGTTCGCACTGTTTTTTCTGGCCACAGAACTATTTCACTCAGTAAGATAACTCCCTTCTTGAGTAAAAAGTCGCTGTACCTCTTTTATTGCTGCTATATAAACGCACTGCGAACTTAGTATTACAAACTATTCAGTCATTATAAGCTGACATCCATTATCTTAACCGTAAATTGACACAGTCCTTTTAATTTTTTTTATAATTTTAAATAAATTTTAGATTAACAAGCAAGAGCGATGGTTTTAATTTCAAAAATACTGTTTTTCACCAGCCATCACGGCCTTTATACAGTGATCCTTCTTCTTCTGGTTTTTGGATTACTATCCTATCTTACTAAAAAAGCATGGTTTTTAATTTTTGTGCTTCCTCTCTCTATTTTAAATGGGTTTTGTGGACAATTTCTCAATGCCTGGTTTCTGAATCAATATGGTGTGAAAAGTACCGCCATCATTACCTCTGATGTGGAAACCAATTCTACCCTGAATGATATGTACATCCACGATTATGAAGCGGTTGTTAAAAAACAGGACGGAAAGTATATTTCAACTTTTTTCTCTACAACAAGCGCAACGATATATCCTATTGAAAATTCCATCAGAATCCCTCCCACAGAAATTGCCTTTCCAGTAAAATACATTCCGGGATATGAAAAAAACATAGTCATTCTTTATAATGAATCAGAGGAAGGAAAAGCAGTTCTTAAATACTCTAAACTGGCTCCGGTAAACTCTGCAAGGATCAAATATGAAGCAGACAGAACCAATAAAGAATTTATTGCAGAATATATTATAGCTTTAGAAGCTTATACTGCATCGTATGATGAGGAAAGTTATAAAGTAAAGCTTGAAGAACTTAAAGAAGAACTTAAACAACTGAAATAAAAAGATTTAAATCATATGTTTTTTATTTTTTTTGAATTTTTTGTTTTTTGTATTAAAAAAATTTCTACATTTGTCACATGTTTACAATGAGCAATAATAATTGGTGGTGGCTTTCAAACTCTTCGTCGGGTCTGAAGGTATTGTCATGTTGCTAAACAAACAGCAGATATAAGCAAAACAATATACAATATAAGGCTTTGACGGATTCCGTTAAAGCCTTTTTTTTATTCCTAAAATCTAAAAAAATAAAACAGCAGATGTTTACACAGAAAATCAAAATAAAAACCGTTTCGAAAAAAACTCTTGGAGATCTTCATACTCCAATGAATATTTATCTTAAGATCAGAGACAAGTTCAGAGACACTATCCTTCTGGAAAGCTCCGATTCGAAAAGCATTGATAATAATTTTTCATTTATTGCTATCAATGCTGTTGCAGGAATTGAAGTAAAAAACTTAAATGAATTTGAGATTAAATTTCCTGATTCCTCTCCAGTAAAGCAATTCATGATGGAACGTAATATCACCGAGATATTTGAAGATTTCCGCACTGTTTTTGACTGTGAAAAGACCAATGATCCTATTGAACAAACCGCACAGAGTCTTTTTGGGTATACAAGTTTTGAAGCGGTACAGTTCTTTGAAAATGTCAGTTTAAAAGCCCAAAGCCCGGAAGTAGAAATTCCGATCCTCAGATACAGATTATATCAATATGTGATTGCCATCAACCATTTTAATGATGAAATGCATATCATAGAAAACCAAATGGACGGTGTAAAATCTGAGCTACATTTACTGGAGAACCTCATTAAAAATCAAAACACTCCGGTTTATCCTTTTGAAAAAAACGGTTATGAAACTTCAAACATTACCGATGAAGATTATATTGAACTGGTAAAAACTGCCCAGAAACACTGCATGAGAGGTGATGTATTCCAATTGGTACTGAGCAGAAGGTTTGAGCAGAAATTCAAAGGTGATGAATTTAATGTATACCGTGCTTTAAGGAATATCAACCCTTCTCCTTACCTGTTTTATTTTGATTACGGAAACTATAAATTATTCGGATCAAGCCCTGAAAGCCAGTTAATCATTAAAGATAACAAAGCTATTATTCATCCAATTGCGGGAACTTCCAAAAGAACAGGAAATTTGGAGACGGACCTTCAGGCTATTGAAGTATTAAAGAATGATCCTAAAGAAAATGCTGAACATACAATGCTGGTAGACTTAGCCCGTAATGATCTTGGAAAACTGGGTAAAAACGTAACCGTTACCAAGCTTAAAGAAATTCAGCTTTTCTCTCACGTAATCCACATGGTAAGTGAAGTAACAGCAGACCTTCCTGAGCAAATCAATCCTCTTGATATGATCTCCGCCACTTTCCCTCAGGGAACCTTAAGCGGAGCCCCTAAACATAAAGCCCTTCAACTCATCAATCAATATGAAAAAGACTCCCGTGGGTATTACGGAGGTTGTATAGGAATTGTCGGTTTAAACGGAACCTGCAATCAAGCCATTATGATCAGAACCTTTTTAAGCAAAAACAATACACTTTATTATCAGGCAGGAGCCGGTCTCGTTGCTAAATCTGTCCCTGAAAATGAGCTGCAGGAAGTCAATAACAAATTAAATGCTCTGAAAAAAGCAGTAGAAAAGGCAGAAAAAATAGTTGTAGAAAGCTAAAAATCAAAAACAAAATTAACCTTCAACAAAAAAGAAATGAACAACAATATCAATACTCAACAATCACAGCTTAAGGTTCTCGTTTTTGATAACTACGACAGCTTTACCTATAACCTTGTCCAGATCATCGAAAGAATTCTAGATCAGAAAGTGGACGTAGTAAGAAACGATCAGATCACTCTGGAAGAAATCGGAAAATACGATAAGATCATCCTTTCTCCAGGTCCTGGGATTCCCGAAGAAGCTGGGATTTTATTGGATCTTATTAAAGAATATGCTTCTACTAAAAGTATTTTAGGGGTATGTTTAGGGCAGCAGGCCATTGCAGAAGCTTTTGGTGGAAACCTTATCAATCTGTCTGAAATTTTCCACGGAGTGGCTACCACTACTGAACTGGTAAAAGAAGACACCAAGCTTTTCAAAGATTTAGCATCAGGTCTCGAAGTGGGAAGATACCACAGCTGGGCTGTGAATCCTGACAATTTCCCTGATGAATTGGAAGTTACAGCAGTGGATAAAGATGGAATGATTATGGCCCTTCAGCATAAAACATATGATGTACATGGGGTACAGTTCCACCCTGAAAGTATTTTAACTCCTGATGGAGAAGTAATCATCCGAAACTTTTTAAATCAGTAAAAGTTTAATGTAGTAAACCAAGTATGAAAACAACAACACAAGATCCATCAACCCTAAAAACTCCTCAAATGAAAGAAATATTGCAATACCTGTTCAATCACAATACCTTGTCGAAGTCTGAGGCAAAGGCTATGATGATAGAAATTGCTCAGAATAAGTTCAATGCTGCAGAAGTAACTGCTTTCATCAGTGTTTTCCTGATGCGGAATATCACATTGAAAGAACTTGAAGGCTTTAGAGAAGCCTTGTTACAGATGGCAGTTCCTGTACAGATTGATGCAGCTGAGGCCATTGATCTCGTAGGAACAGGAGGTGACGGAAAAAACACAATCAATATATCAACATTGGCCAGCTTTGTGGTGGCCGGAGCCGGGCAGAAGGTAACAAAACATGGGAATTACGGCGCTTCAACCACTACAGGCTCATCCAATGTACTGGAAGAACTCGGGTATCAGTTCAAGAACAGTTCAGAACAGCTGAATGAAGATCTTGAAAGAGCAAATATCTGCTTTTTACATGCCCCTTACTTCCACCCTGCTCTTCAATCAGTTGGACTATTGAGAAAATCCTTAGGATTAAGAACTTTTTTTAATCTTCTCGGACCCTTGGTAAATCCTGCAAAACCTCAATATTCTATGATTGGAGTGTATAACCTGGAAATTGCAAGAATCTATCAATACCTTTTACAAAAAGAGGATCAGGAGTTTATTCTGGTTCATGGATTGGATGGTTATGATGAGATCAGCCTTACCCACGACAGTAAAATCATTACTAAGAAAGGAGAAGAAATCTATTCTGCAGAAGATTTAGGCTTCAGTCCTGTAACTTTAGAAGATATCAAAGCCGGAGACTCTATCAAGGAAACAGCAAAAATTTTCATGAATATTCTGGAAGGAAAAGGAACAGAACAGCAAAACTCAGTAGTTTTGGCCAATGCATCTGTAGCCCTTTATCATACTCACAAATTCGGTACGTATGATGACTGCCTACTGTTGGCTCAGGAAAGCTTAGAAAGTGGAAAAGCGTTGAAAACCTTTGACCTTTTAATTAATTAGGAACTTAAAATTACTTATTGATAACGAATAACATTCTCCCCTTAATCTCTCATTTCACCCATGACCATACTAGATAAAATTATTGAAAGAAAAAAAGAAGAAATCTCAGCTTCAAGGAGTCATATTTCCATCGATCAGTTGAAAAATTCAGAATTATTTGGAAGAAAGAGTACCTCATTAAAACAATCTATTAGAAATAAAAGCGGAATTATCGCCGAGTTTAAAAGACAATCTCCTTCCAAAGGAATCATCAATGATAAAGTTCAGCCTTTGGATGTTACTTCTGCTTATGAAAATTTTGGAGCAAGTGGAATTTCAATATTAACAGATAAAGATTTTTTTGGCGGAAGCTTTGATGATATTCTGAAGGTAAGGAATCATATCAACATTCCTATTTTGCGAAAAGATTTCATGGTTGATGAATACCAGTTTTATGAGGCTAAAAGCATGGGAGCAGATGTTATTCTACTGATCGCAGCCTGTCTTTCACCTAATCAGGTTAAGGAGTTTACAGAACTGGCTCATGAACTGGATCTGGAGGTGTTACTGGAAATCCATACTGAAGAAGAGCTGAAACATTTTAATGCTAATATTGATCTGGTTGGAATTAACAATAGAAACCTGAAAGATTTTAAAGTTGACTTACAACACTCTGTTCAGTTAAAAGATCAACTTCCAAAAGACACTTTATCTGTTGCAGAAAGCGGAATTTATAGTCTTGAAGATTTTAAATATTTAAAGGAAAAAGGATTTGACGGATTCCTGATGGGAGAATATTTTATGAGAAATGCAGATCCGGCAAAAGCTTTCGAAGAGTTTTCTTTATTAATTTGAAAATTTGAAAATAATTTTTCCCTTGACAACCAATAATTAACTCTCATGAACCAGCAACCATTAATTACACAATTCTCTCCTGCTCTCAAAGTCTGTGGTCTTACACAACCAGATCAGGTTCAGGAATTGATTACTATGAACATAGATTTTCTAGGCTTTATTTTCTATGAAAAATCACCACGATATGTTCTGAATCATTTGAGTCTTGAAGATATTGCACAGATGAATCATCAGGGAAAAGTTGGAGTTTTCGTCAATGAAAATATTGAAAAAATAATAGAAATCGCTAAGAAAGGAAAGCTTAACCTGATTCAGTTACATGGTGATGAAGATGCTCATTTGATTATTGAATTAAAAAAGCAGCTACCTCCTGATGTTAAAATAATCAAAGTAATAAGAATTGGAAATGATACAGTTGAAAACAAAAATAAAATAAATCAAACGTTCAGTAACAATATTGAAGAGCAGAACCAGCAGCCTATCACCTATTACCTGTTCGATACAGACAGTAAGGCATTTGGAGGAACAGGACAACAGTTTGACTGGAAGGTATTGAATGAATTTGAAATTCCATTACCCTATTTTTTAAGTGGTGGCATTTCAGAAGGGAACATCAAAAATATTGAATTATTGGATCAAAAACCTTTTGCCATAGATATCAATTCAAAATTTGAAATAGCACCAGGTGATAAAAATGTAGGTAAAATAAAAAAATTTAAAACGATTATTCAGGAGAGTCCCAACGGGACGATTTAGCCCAGAATTGGAAACATTCCAATTAATATATAACAACCACATTAATGATAACCACCAAAAAACACACAAATGCCACAATCATTGGTCAAAAATTACATTCACATTGTATTCAGCACCAAATACAGGAATGATTTTATCTATGAAAAAATAGAAAAAGAATTGTATGCCTACATCGCCACATTATGTAAAGATTTTGAAAGTTATGCATTACCAGATTGGAGGAACTGATAATCATATCCATATTCTTTGTAGATTGTCTAGGAAGATTGCCTTAATGAAATTGGTTCAGGAAGTAAAGGCACATTCATCAAAATGGATCAAAACGAAAGGTAAAAAATATGAGAATTTCTTTTGGCAGGATGGCTATGGTGCATTTTCGGTAGGTGAAAAAGATGTTTATGTTGTCACAAGCTATATTAAAAATCAACGCCAGTATCACCAAAAACAAAATTTCAAAAATGAATTTATTGAAATGCTGGAAAAACATAAAATGGAATATGATGAAAAATTTTTATGGGATTGATATATTTTAATAGCTAAAGGATTTTATCCTTTGCTAGGGCTAAAACGTCCCTTCGGGACTTATTATGAATCTTGATTATTATTTAATATAATTATGAAATATCAAATAAAACAAGCCAACGAATTAACAGACAAAGAAATTGAACATATTCTGCAGCTTTGGGACATTTCTGTATGGAACACAATGAAACCATCCTATTTCCGTACCTTTTTTAAAGATTCGGAGTTTCATTTACTGTTGGATTCGCATTCAGAGATTCTGGCTGTAATCCGTCTTAATTTTGATTTTATGCTGGAGATTTCAGGGCAACAATATGGTTTTGCAGAAGCTGTAGGATTAGTTTCGGGTCATAGAAAAAAAGGATATGGAGCTCTTTTGGTTCAATATTTTAAAGAAAATGTTACCCAAAGAAATATGGAAACGATTGGTTTCTGTCATGCAGACCTTCGTCCGTTTTATGAAAAATGCAATATTGAAATCCTTTATGATAAGGCAAAAGCCATTAAGGAAAATGAAGGTTCTGAATGGATCAATTCGGAAGATGATGATATTTTAATTTTTAATATCTCTCAAAAAGAAAAAGAACAGCTCAGTATATTGAGCACCCAAAACAACGCTTATTTAATTACTAAAGAATAAAGAAATGAATTATAAAAACCCTGATGAACATGGATATTATGGAGAATTTGGAGGAGCTTTTATCCCCGAAATGCTTTATCCGAATGTAGAAGAACTTCAAAAGAATTATCTTGAAATCATTGAGTCGGAGGACTTTCAGAATGAATATCAGGATCTTCTTAAAAATTATGTGGGCAGAGCAACCCCGTTGTACTTTGCTAAAAACTTAAGTAACAAATACAATACACAGATCTACTTAAAACGGGAAGATCTTAACCATACCGGAGCCCACAAAATCAATAATGCTTTAGGGCAGGTTCTCCTTGCAAAGCGTCTTGGAAAGACAAGAATTATTGCAGAAACCGGAGCCGGACAGCATGGAGTGGCCACTGCTACAGCCTGTGCTTTGCTTGGCCTTGAATGTATCGTGTACATGGGAGAAATCGATATCCAAAGACAAGCTCCCAATGTAGCCAGAATGAAAATGCTGGGTGCGGAAGTTATTCCAGCCACTTCAGGATCTAAAACACTGAAAGATGCCGTAAATGAAGCTTTAAGAGACTGGATCAACAATCCTGTTACGACCCATTATGTGATTGGAAGTGTGGTGGGACCTCATCCTTTCCCAGATCTTGTGGCAAGATTTCAGAGTATCATTTCAAAAGAAATTAAGGAACAGCTTAAAGAGAAAATCGGGAGAGAAAATCCTGATTATGTAATTGCCTGTGTAGGCGGTGGAAGCAATGCTGCCGGAACATTTTACCATTTTGTAGATGAAAAAGAGGTGAAAATTATCGCTGCTGAAGCTGGAGGTCATGGAGTTGACTCTGGAAAATCTGCTGCTACTACTTTCTTAGGAACGCTTGGTGTACTTCATGGAAGCAAAAGCCTTGTGATGCAGACTGCAGATGGGCAGGTTATTGAACCTCATTCCATCTCTGCGGGACTTGATTATCCGGGAATCGGGCCTTTTCATGCCAACTTATTTCAAGAAAAAAGAGCGGAGTTTTTCAGCATTAATGATGATGAAGCCTTAAAATGTGCTTTTGAACTGACTAAACTGGAAGGAATTATCCCTGCTCTGGAAAGTTCTCACGCTTTGGCGGTTTTAGACAAGAAAAAATTCAACGAAGAAGATATCGTTGTCATCTGCTTAAGTGGCCGTGGAGATAAAGATATGGAAACCTACCTTAGAAACTTATAAGTGTACAGTTCATTATTTAAAGTTCTCCCACATTAATATAATAAAGAAATGAAAAAACTAAATATATACTTCACAGCAGGAATTCCAGCATTGGAAGATACTGCAGACATTATAAAACTCATCCAGGACTCAGGAGCGGACATGATTGAGATTGGAATGCCATATTCTGATCCTGTAGCAGACGGACCTGTTATTCAAAAGGCTCATGAGCTTGCATTACAAAATGGAATGACTATTGGGAAACTTCTTTCTCAGTTAAAAACCATAAAAGATAACATAAAAGTTCCGGTAATCTTAATGGGTTATATCAATCCTGTATTGAGTTTTGGTTTTGAAAAATTTTGTAAGGAATGCTCAGAAAGTGGAGTTTCAGGACTTATCCTTCCTGACCTTCCTCCTATCGAATTTGAGAAAAACTATCAGCATATTCTGAAAAAATATAATCTGAATTTCACTTTTCTGGTAACACCGGAAACTTCAGATGAAAGAATACAGTATCTGGATTCTTTAAGTTCAGGATTCTTATATGCAGTAAGCTCATCTTCTACCACAGGAAATGAAAACACTGTTCTAAAGAATGAAAATTATCTGACCCGATTGGCTGATCTTCCTCTTAAAAATCCGGTGATGATTGGTTTCGGGATAAAATCAAAGGAAGATTTTGAAAATGTAACCGAAAAAGCTGACGGCGGAATTATCGGAACAGCCTTTGTAAATGTTTTGCTTCAGGATAAAGATTGGAAGAAAAGTGCTATAGATTTTATCCATTCCATAAAAGCTTAAAATTCACTAAATTTGTATATCAAAAATTGAAATGAATACAAATCAAAATAAAGCAGTAGAATTTGAAGATTTAGGTATTAAAGAATATCAGCCCGCTTGGGATTATCAGGAACAACTGATGAAGAGTATTATTGATACCAAAATAAAGAACCGCGACCTGCCTGAAGAACAGCATATTACCACCCCAAACCACCTTCTTTTTGTAGAGCACCCTCATGTGTATACCTTAGGGAAAAGCGGGCACGAAGAAAATATGCTGGCCGGAATTGATAAGCTGAAGGAAATAGAAGCTACCTATGTAAAAACCAATCGTGGCGGAGATATCACCTATCATGGCTATGGCCAGATTGTCGGCTACCCTGTTCTGGACCTTGAAAATTTCTTTACAGATATTCATTTATATATGAGAAATCTTGAAGAAGTAATCATCAGAACTATTGGTGAATACGGATTGAAAGGGGAACGTTCTCCCGGAGAAACCGGTGTATGGCTGGATGTGGGAAAACCTTATGCCAGAAAAATCTGTGCAATGGGAGTAAAAGCTTCCCGATGGGTAACTTTACATGGTTTTGCATTCAATGTAAATACAGATATGCGTTACTTTGAATACATTATTCCTTGTGGAATTAAAGATAAACAGGTTACTTCTTTAAAAAGAGAGCTTGAAAGAGAGCTCACTCCGGAAGAAATGGAAGATGTAAAAGCCAAAATCAGAAAACATTTTACAGATGTATTTCAGGCTGAATTGATCTACAAATAGTTTTAATATCCTACAATATATTATCCCTATGTAACCAATACATGGGGATTTTTTATGAATATCATTCATAAAAATAAAATACAAATCATTTTTTTTAAAAAAAACTTGCTCATATTTAAATTTTTCATAATTTTATTATCACTAAATAGTGAATAAACGAAATACTATTTAGTAAAAATCATTAACCACCAAAATATGAGAACTATGAAAAAATTTTTGCTATCCATGATGGTATTTGTATCAGTACTATCCATCAATTCCTGTTCGGATTCCAATGCGAATCAGGAAAACATGAATTCACAATCTAAGGAAGTCACCATGAAAGACTTCGGCAGAACTGTTCCGGTAGGAATTGACAAAGAAGATGGAAAATTTAAAGTTTCCTTTATTCTTTCTGCTCAGCCTTATGAAATTAAAGACACTAAGGAGAACGAAGCTTATGTTTCTATGATCACCCAGGCTGTAAAAAACGAATCTCCTGTTCACGTTTTTCTTAAAGCCAATTCTAATGAAATTGCAAAAGTAGAAAGCCCAACACAGGAAGACATCCGTTTCTTTAAATCTACTTTAACAAAAGAAGAAAAATCAGGTAATGAAGTATCCAGAAAATTAACCAGTGTCATCCCTAACCTGGCGACTCTCAACAGTCTCTTTACGCAGATCAAAAATCAGTCTTGTGGAACTTCTACGGCATCTTCTCCTTGTATCACGTTCAGATATCCTGTAGACGGATGCTATGCAAGAGCGCACAAAATGAGACAGATCTTAAACAATGCCGGATATGAATGTGAAAAACAATTTGTATATGGTAACCTAAGAGCTTCTACCGGGACTTGCTGTGTATCATGGGTATATCACGTTGCTATTCTGGTAAGCTTTAAAAACGCTTCCGGCGTGGTTGAAAAAAGAATTATTGATCCTTCTCTAAACTCAACGGGACCTATAACGGATGTTGCATGGAGAGCTGCCTGTACCAATTCAACCTGTGGTTCCACTTCTGTATCTTCTTTTGCTAATACAGCTGGAAACGTTTATTACAGAAGTCCGTCAGGATCTTTATTATATGATAACAATCTGGTAAATACCAATTGTACATTAACTGCTTTCTCAGCTCTTTCAGGCTGTTCAGCGCCAGTACCTAGTACAGCACATTGCGGATTCTAATTAACTTTATTATAGAGCTCCTGCATTAATTTATATATTGCAGGAGCTTTTTACCCAATCCTTTATTATTATGAAAACCTGGACTTATTTATTATTACTGTTTACCTTGATTACTTCCTGCTCCTCTAACTCAGAATCCCAGAAATTAACCTGGTATAATAATGCTACCATCAATAATATTCTTGAAGATCCGGACAAACCGGAAGAAGTTGTACGTGTAGCCATTGGAATAAGTGCTCAGGTTTTTTATATTTCAAAAAAGTCTTCTGACTATAAAACCTTGATGGAAAAGGCTAATCTAAGTTTTAAAAAAGGTAAAACCTACAATATAGGTATTGAAAATAAAACCAATATGGTCAAAGAAATCAATGAAGTGAAATAATCTTCTTCAAACTTTCATCTATGGTCTTATTACAGAAATTCCGGCATCTACCTTAATCTCTGTCCCATGAATATAGGAAGCTTCATATGAAGCAAGAAACAGAACTACATTGGCAATCTCCTCAGGATCGCCCTGTCTTTTAAAAGGTATTGTAGGAATAATATCCTGAACTGCAGCATCAATTTGCTCAGGAGCTAAGCCTGTATTGTTAAAAATATTAGTTTTGATATGACCCGGGCTTACTCCATTCACACGAATTCCACGTTCTGTAAGCTCTACAGCAAATGTTTTAATAAATGACTGCACCGCTGATTTTGCCGCAGAATACACTGAAAAGCTATTCATCGCAATCTCTGTAGCCACAGAAGTATTAAAAATGACCGAGCTTCCTGTTTTCATCAAAGGCAACAGCTGCTGAACAGTGAAAAAAGGCCCTTTTACCAATACATTAAAGAGTTCATCAAAAAGATATTCATCCACACTTTCAACTGGGGCAAATTTCCCATAGCCTGCATTAGCAAAAATAACATCAATCTGTTCAGTATACTTTCTTACTTCTTGCTGTAAATTCAGTAAGTCTTTCATATTTCCTGCGTTGGAAACAATACCAAAAGCATTCTCCCCTAATTTCTCCAAAGCATTGTTAACCGTTTCTTTACTTCGCCCGGTAATAATGGCACTTCCCCCCTCTTCTATGAATTTCTGAGCAGTAGCCAGACCCATTCCGTTCGTTCCGCCAGTAATAATTGCTGTTTTGTTTTTAAATCTCTGCATTGTTTTTAAGTTTAAAATTCTATAGCAAAGATTGGAATCCTTATAATGTAAAAAAATCCGAAACATGCGAAAAACATAAAACCTATTCCTATCCATTTTATAAAATAAATAATAGTCATCAATAAAATCTTTCAAAATTAAATTGTACACAATTTAATTGTTTATATATTTGCATAGTTAATTGATCACAAAGTAAATTTGGAACTCGATAATTGCCAAGTAATTTAATTTAAAATAAAAAAAATGTCATTAATAGAAAACCTAAACTGGAGACATGCTGTAAAAGCTTATGATCCAACTAAAAAAGTATCAAACGAAGATTTAAACACCATTCTGGAAGCGGCAAGACTGGCTCCAACTTCATCGGGACTGCAACCTTTCCGTATTATTGTTGTGGAAAATCAGGAATTAAAGGATAAGATGGTTGCAGGGGCTTTAAACCCTGAAGTAATGAGAGATTCTTCTCATGTTTTAGTTTTTGCTGCATGGGACAGTTACTCCAATGAAAAAATCGATAAAGTATACGATCATCATACCGATGTAAGAGATCTTCCAAGAGGACGTTTTGGAAGCTACACAGATAAGATCAAAGAAATGTATGGAGCACAAACTGCTGAGCAGCACTTTGCCCACACTGCCCGCCAGACTTATATTGCTTTAGGTATTGCCCTTGCACAGGCTGCCGAACTTAAAATCGACAGTACTCCGGCAGAAGGATTCAGCAATGAAGTGGTAGATGAAGTATTGGGATTAAAAGAATTAGGTTTAAAAAGTGTAAGCCTTTTATACCTTGGATACCGTGACAACGCCAATGACTGGCTGTCTTCTATGAAAAAAGTGCGTATCCCAATGGATGAATTTATCATTAAAAAGTAATACCTTCACGAATCTTTCGTGTTTAATATTATGGAACATTCAAATACACCCAAATTAGAAAACCAGATCTGTTTCCCGTTATATGTAATCGCCAAGGAAATCACCGGATTATACCGACCTTTTCTTGATGAGCTGGATATCACTTATCCTCAATACCTTGTCATGATGATATTATGGAATGGGGACGGTCTTACTGTAAGCCATATAGGGGAAAAACTGTTTCTGGATAGCGGAACACTGACACCTCTTCTCAAAAGACTGGAAACAAAAGGGTTTATTATAAGAAAACGTAAAAAAGAAGACGAGAGAGTTGTTGAAGTATTTTTAGATGAAGCCGGGAAACAGCTTCAGAAAAAGGCCTGCGAAATTCCGGGTAAGATCCAGGAAAAAATCGGGATACAGCCTGAAGAACTGTTGGAGCTCAAAGAAACAGTTTTAAAAATATTAAACAAAATTGAAAAATAAATGAAAACGTTATATACAACAAAAGTTACTGCTACAGGCGGAAGAAATGGTCATGTAAAAAGTGAAAACGGAGTCTTGGATCTTGAAGTAAAAATGCCAAAAGCACTGGGAGGAGCGAATGATGACTTCACCAATCCTGAAATGCTTTTTGCAGCCGGATATTCTGCATGCTTCGATAGTGCGTTAAACAGAGTGATCAGTCTGGCCAAAGTAAAAACCGGTGAAACAACTGTTACAGCTCAGGTAAGTATTGGACAGATTGAAAACGGAGGTTTTGGATTGGCTGTGGAACTGGATGTTAATGTTCCGGGGGTTTCTATTGAGGAAGCTCAGTCTTTAACGGAAAAAGCGCATCAGATCTGCCCTTATTCTAATGCAACAAGAAATAATATTGAGGTTAAGCTTTCTGTAACGAACAACGACTAATCCAATTTTTTTATAATTATATTTGAAATGAGCTGTTTTGAAATTCAAAACAGCTCATTTTTGTTTTTAACCACAGATTTTCGCTCATGAATACAGATGATTGAATATATTTTAATACTAAATTTGTGAAGGTTATACTTTAATTTATAAAAATGGAAATAGTTAGAGATATCGTTTGTCAGGTTTATGCAGGAGAAAAATCAAAAAATATAATTGATCTTGTACTTGACACATTCATTCCTGATTATGAAAAATTAAATACGGATTATACTTTCCCACCCAATAATAAAGATTATGTATTTACAACCGAAATTGAAATGATAAGTTATTTTATTGAAAATAAAGGGCTAAATCAAACTTTTTATTGGAATAAATCCCTTCATAATCCTTATAGAATAATGGTTGGAACCAATATTACTGATGATGATAAACTAGTTATGAGCTTAACGCTGGATGCAAGTCTGGAAACGGGAGAAGAATATTTAAATAAACTTAAAAAAGTCTTACAATCCAATATAGGGGTTATTTCATTCGCAAATCCGGTGGACTATGAAAATGGTGAAGATTTTGTTTTAAGATATCAGAAAAGTACCCAATATCATTAAATAATGAAAACACTACCAGTCATAATACTTTCCTTAAGTCTTTTTTTGACTTCTTACAGCTGGTCTTGTGCACAATCGCCAAAGAAGGAAAACCTTTTGGAACAGATTAATGATACTAAAACAGCAACACGTATTAACCGGATTTTGGATGCTAAAACGTGGAATCTATTGTTCCCCAACAGAAATAACATCCAGGATAAAAACAGGAATCATCAGGATTTTTATTCTTATCAGGCATTTATAAAAGCAGCAGCCCACTTCCCTAATTTTCTGAATGAAGGAACTCAGGAAGATCAGAAAAGAGAGTTTACTGCATTTCTGGCCAATATCGCTCAGGAAACAAGTGGCGGCTGGGATAATGCTCCGGGAGGTTACTATAAATGGGGACTTTATTTTATTGAAGAAAACAATAAGGGAAATGGAAATAATTATACTGATATTTCTAAGGTTAACTATCCGCCGGTAGCAGGGCAAGCTTATTATGGTCGCGGTCCTAAGCAGCTCAGCTGGAATTATAACTACGGACAATTTAGTGAAGCCTGGTTTGGTGATAAAAATATACTTTTAAAAAATCCCGGACTTCTGGCTGAAAACAATGTTTTATCTTTTGCCTCTGCCATCTGGTTCTGGATGACCCCTCAATTTCCCAAACCCTCCTGTCATGATGTGATGACCGGAAAATGGCAGCCTACAGAAAAGGACAAAGAAAGCGGAAGAATTCCCGGTTTTGGAACTACTGTCAATATTATCAATGGAGGTATTGAATGTGGGCAATCTACCACACAGCCCAAAACACAATACCGCTATGAATACTACCGTTATTTTTGCCAATATTTTGGAGTAGATCCTGGGAAAAACATCAGCTGCAGCACTCAAAAACCATTTGGTAATTAATAAAAAAGGCTATAGCATTGTGTGCTGTAGCCTTATTATATTATCTGGAATCTATCTTTTATTCAAATCGCTTCTCTGATAAGCATCTACCTTTTTATAGGAATCGTTTTTCTCTTTTTCTTTTTTATCAGAAATCAGAATTCCGAAGAGGTGATCTATTTCGTGTTGAAAGATGACAGCCGTGAAACCCTCTACGATTTCTGAATATTTCTGTCCTTTCAAATCCACATATTCCAGCTGAATGACTTTACTTCTGTAAAACTGATCTCTGAAATCAGGAATTGATAAATCTCCTTCAGGTCCAAGGTTCTGCAGATCTGATCTCCACACAATCACCGGATTGATAAAATATTCCAGTGGTGTTCCTTCTTTATCAAAACGCTGTACCCAAACCACTTTTCTGTTGACTCCCACTTGTGGCGCAGCAATTCCTACTCCACCATCAGTTGAAAGAAGAGATTCTTTCATTCTTTTTACAAGTACAGCTGTGCTAGGATCAGTGGGATTGATTTCTGAGGAAAGGCTCAGCAAAGTTTTATGCTGATGGTCATCAGTAGTCTGATAGATTGGCAATGCAGCATTTATATCTCCTTTATTGATAAGGGACAATTCATCCGGAGTGAATTTTTGAGCATTACAGAATCCTATAAAAAGTATAAATAAAATGGATAGTTTTTTCATATTGACTGGAATGTTATACAAAGGTAGAGATTGTCAGGTGAAAATGGGTGATTATGTTGAAGTTTTAAGGCTGGGAGAGGGATGCTGGAAGTTACTATTAGTCGTTAAATATCTATAAGTCAATTATTAATTTTTGGCTAAAGCCGTTGGAGTTTTTATATAAAAAAGAACGGGCTAAAGCCCGTTCCCATTGAATTTGATATGATTCTGTTAATTAAGTCCTATAATAATAAGATTAGTGTAAAATTGTATGTAATTACATTTCACAATTAAAAATCTGCGATATCTGTGTGATCTGCAAGAAATAAATTAAAAAGTCTTCGTCATATCACCAGGAATAATCAGGTTGAACTCTGTTGGTATATAATCTTTTGCAGGAACTTTCAATTCAGGATCTTCAGATTCAAAAACAGAAATTACAGCCATTTTGAGATTTGGGTTTTTCTGTTTGATATACCAATACGTCCCGCCAAATTCCTTACTGTGGTAGTTCCCGTTATAGTGGATGAAAGTTTTTCCAGCCTGGATATTTTTAAGGATAGATTCTGCCATTGTAGCATCCTTTGTAGCCTGTGCTGAAATAAAGTTCATTACTTTTGTTCCTTCCGCATGATCACCCATCATTGCCTTCATTTCCGGATATCCCGGAGTATCTAATGTTACTTTAATTGGGAGCTGGGCAATGTATGATTTTTCTTTATCACTTAGCTTATTCAGAGATTCTAATCCTTCTTTTGCAGTTTGTGAAGCATATCTTCTCGGAATATTGGTTGCTATGAAATTCAGTTTTTTATTTTTAGCAAAATCTACCAAGGGTTTATAATCTGTTGCGTAATTATTCCACAGACGGGCAGAGTCTTTCAGTGTTTTTGCATCAAACTTACCGGTCAGATATTGGTTTAGCTGAGCCTGATTATCTCTTTCAAACATTTCTGCTCCCAGGATAAGCTGTCCGCTTTTCTTTTCAAATAAAGCTTCTGTTATTTTAAGCTGAAGCCAGTGATTGATGGAGCTGTTATGATTTTCACCAAAGAAAACAACATCATAATCAGCCAATTCTTTCACCAATTTATCTGTTTTTATTTCTTTTCCTTTTTGGTCATAAAACTGATATGCCTTAAAGTTCTGTGCATTAAGTGAACAGAAACCTGCCAGCAAAATCGCTATGAAAATATTCTTCATTTCCTATCTTTAATATTTTAATTTAACCACAAATTACATAATATTTTGGTACTGTTTTACAATCCTTTATGATTGTTTCCAAAATCTAAAAGAAAAAGACCGCTTTGAATATTACAAACAAAACGGCCCTCTTAAAAATCATCTAATTATTATTGTTCAAGAGTTGCTACAAGGTCTTTCCACTCCTGAAGTTCAGGAATTCCAGGTTTTCTTTTTCCAAAGAACTGAACGATGAAGTCACCTTCTTTATTGAATACTTCGATAGCAGTTACTTCTCCGTCTTCAGTAGGTTTTTTCACGATCCATGCTTCTGCAATTTTCGTTACATCAAGATGCAGGTTAAAATCAGGATCCATTACATTGAACCACTGCTGGTGCCAAAGGGTTTTCTTTACGTTTCCGGTGTGAATCTGGATAATTCCTCTGTTTCCAACGAAAACCATGATTGGTGTACTCTTTTCTGAAGCTTCTTCAAGAATGTTAACTACTTTTGAGTTATCAATTTTCTGAGTAAATCCTTCCGGTGCCAATCTTAAAGCCTGAGTTCTGCTTACACCAAACTTTCTGGTCATCATAAAGAAATCGTGAGTATCTTTTAATTCTGCCCATGCTTTTTTGAATCCTTCAATATCTATTTCAGCATCTGGTTTTTCAGCCTGTTTAGGAGCTACCGCTTCAAAAGTGAAAGTCTGATTCTGATCTTCGGCTTTAAATTTTTCAATAATAGCATCAAAAGCAGCTTCCTCACTCTTTTTAGTCAGGTATATTTTATGCAATGCCAATCCGTCTTTTCCAAAGAACTGAAGGCTTTTTTTATCTCCCTCTACTACAGAAAAGGCAAACTTCCAGTGATTAAGGAAAATTCTAAGATCAATATCTTCTCCTACGAAAAGCTGTGCATGCGGGCTGCTGAAATCTCCGTTCAGATAGATTCCTTTTCTTTCATGAACACATTCATCATTACGGGTAAGAGCCATTACTTTTCCCAGTTGCTCTGCAGCTGTAAGAATTCCCGGAAAATCAGGATTCAAAACAGTTACTCCTTCTCCTACACTGGTTACCAGTAATTCAGCCTCGCTTACTCCAAACTGTGCAGCAGCGTTTCTTATTCTTACATGTGGATTTTCTGCTTTCAGAGCTTCCCATTTTTCCTTTAAATCATTAACTAATATGCTCATTATTTTATTTTTTTATAGTTAAAATTGTATAGATTCTTTTTATTGTTTCGTTTTCTGTTTTGCTTTTTGTTTCTTCTTCTTTTTCAGAAGTCCTCATTCTTTTGAAATGGCTTTTGGAAATCAATTCTTCCATTTCATCATTGCTGTAAAGAGTGAAATTATAGGCTGTAAATGGTAGTTTTTCCATGGACTGTCTTTGTACGAACGTTAAAACAAGCGTTCCGTTATCCTTTAAAACTCTGAAGATTTCATTTAAAAATTCAACCGGCTTTTCCCAGAAATAAACGGTATTAACTGTAAATATTTTATCAAAGGTCTGGTCCTCAAAAGGAAGTTCTGATCCTTCATATAAAACAAAATCAGCCTGTTTTTCAAATCCCTGATTCAGTCTTTTGGCTTCCAGATGCATGGTTTCAGAAATATCAATCCCCGTGTACTTCAATCCTTTAGCCAGGTTTAAAATACTCTTCACATGATCAGCATTTCCGTGTCCTATTTCAAGGATACTTTCATCATCTTCTATCAAAAGAGTTCTGATACTTTCTAATGTCATACTGATGTTAGTTGCATTCATCATTTCACCGACTTCTATGCCTTTTTCTCCCTGAGGATTGGCAAGATGCTGTGCGAGGATTTTTAGTTCTTCTTTTTCCATGGTTATCCAAAAATGATCATTGGGTTATTTGTAATAGGGTGGTCACAAATGGTACATGGGAAATTATAAGCATTGCTGATATTTTCTGCTGTAAAAACTTCCTGTGGAGTTCCATAAGCGGAAACCTGCCCTGATTTCATTAATAAAATTTTATCTGCAAACTGAGCGGCAAGATTCAGATCATGGAGAACAACAATCGCACTGTTTGCTTTCTTTGTAAAATTTTTAATAATTTCCAGTGCTTTATATTGATGTTTTATATCCAGATTATTCAAAGGTTCATCCAGAAAAACCAGTTTATGAGCAATATCATTTTCCAGTTGTGCCATTACCCGTGAAAGGTGTACACGCTGTTTTTCTCCTCCTGAAAGAGAGTTATATTCTCTTTCTTTTAGATGAAAAATATCTGTTTCATACATCTTATTATTCATCGCTTCAAGGTCTTCTTTTCCAGGCTGTGCATCAAAATAAGGATATCTTCCCATCATCACTACATCTTTTACCTCAAGAGGAATATCGTTACTGTTATGCTGTGAAAACTTGGCTTTATGCATAGAAAGTTCTTTTACATTCCAGTCTTCAATGGGTTTATCTTTAAATAAGACTTTTTGCTTTTCAGTTTTCACTTCATGAGCCAAAACACTTAGAAGACTTGATTTTCCTGCTCCGTTGGGCCCTACAATTGCTAAAAACTCGCCATATTCCAATGAGACATCTACCCCATCCAGAATACGGAATTCTTTATGCTTATAATTAATCTGATGTGCCTTAATCATTACAGTGCCTTTTTAAATTTAACCAAAATAGCGATAAAAATAGGTCCACCCATTAAAGCCGTCAAGATCCCTATTGGTAATTCTGAGGGCTCTACAATACTTCTGCTGAATGTATCTGCCGTCAGAAGTAATATACTTCCACATACTGCAGACAAAGGCAGGATGAATGTATAATTGGACTTGAACAACAGTCTTAAAATATAAGGGACGATAAGTCCTACAAAGCCTATTGTTCCTGAAAATGCAACGCAGCTTCCTACCATTAATGCTACAATGATAATAATTTGCTTCTTCAGCCTTTCTACATTGATTCCTAAATGCTGAGCATCTTTCTCCCCTAACATCATTGCATTTAAAGCTTTTCCTTTAGGCAGTAAAATAATATACGCTCCAATCATAACAATCCCAAGAATAATATTCTTCGTCCATGTTGCTGCAGCTAAACTTCCCAAATTCCAGAATGTAAGGTCTCTAAGCTGTTCATCTTTTGAAATGTATATTAAAAAACCTGTAATTGAAAAACCTATTGCCGTAATGGCAACACCTGTCAACAACATCATAACTACATTGGTCTTTCCTCCGCTTGTTGAAATCCTGTATACCAGCATCATGGATAAAAAAGATCCTATGAAAGCAGAAATTCCTACCAGCGAAAACTGTACGGCTTCAGGAAGGTACTCTTTAAAATGTCCACCTAAAACAATCGCAATAGCAGCTAATAGCGTAGCTCCCGATGTAAGACCTATTAAATCTCCTGTTGCCAGAGGATTTTTGAAAAGCCCCTGCAGGCTTGTTCCAGAAACTGAAAGCATTCCTCCAATTAAAATAGCCATAACAATTCTGGCTGCTCTTACATCCAAAACTACATATTTATCACTCAATGATAAATCAGAATCTCCCTGTATTACTTTTCCTAAAACATTAAATGCAGATTTACCACCAAAATCGTAAACCCCTGTATTAATAGACCATACTGCTATGATAGCAAGCAATATGGTACTTATTGTCATGTAAAAGTATAATTTACTTTGTGTTCTCAATTAAAAGTTTGTTTAATCCAACTACTGCTTCTCCTAGTCTCGGTCCAAAACCTGAAACTAATCCTCCATCCATTGCGATGATCTTCTTATTTTTTCCGGCGTTTGTCTGGGAAACTCCTGGCATCTTAAGAGCACCTTCGTTTCCTCCTGCTCCCTGCAATCCTGTTTCAAAGAAGAACAGTACATCAGGATTAGCTTTTACCACGGCTTCCGGCGTCAACGGTTTGAAATCTTCAAATTCATTCACTGCATTTTCTCCACCTGCCAGATTAATCAATGATGCCATTGGGGTATTTTTACCTGCTACCATCAGCATATTTCCTCTTGCATAGATGAATAATACTTTAGGTTTTTTAGCCAGTGGCTGAACCTGCTTCAGGTCTTCATCTATTTTATCAGTTAATTTCTTATAATCTGTATTTCCAATTGCTTTTGCTACCTCTTCAATCAGTTTTTTAGTACCATCGGCAGTATATTCCTGCTTAAAGATATCTACTTTGATCCCGGATGATTTGATTTTTCCCATTAGTTCTGGATTGATATCCTTATCTGAAGCCAGAATTAAAGTAGGATTTACTGCCATAATCGGCTCAATCGTTATAGATCTTACATGTCCAAGGTTTTCAGCTGTCGTTTTTAAGCTTGCAGGATAAGTACTGGTAACATCTGTTCCTACAATTTCTTTTTCGTGACCTAAAGCACTTACGATTTCTGTAATTCCACCGTTTAGTGTTACAATTTTATTATTGCTTTTTGGAGCTTCAGAAGAAGCTTCTGTTGTATTTTCTTTTTTTGCACCTTCTTCTTTTTTGCATGAATACACTGCTACAAGAACAGAAGCTGCAAGGATAAATTTCTTCATAGATAGATATTTTATTTTTTCTAATTCTGATACAATTATCTGAATTTGTTATAAAGGATCAAATTCAAAATTGGTGAAACCACGTTCGCCTGATTTGCTATTTTTCATTGTATTGAATCTCAGCTTAAAATAGAAACCTTCTGCATCTTTCAATACAAAGAAACGGTCTGAGTATACAAAGGCTGTAGGATTCGTTGATGTTCCGGTAGTAGTTCTCCATTTATCTCCAATAGCTCTGTGGTCATTGAAAACAAATTTAGAAGGATCTACATCTTTTAGTTTGAACGCACTGTAGGCTTCATCCAAACTTCCCGTAGCATTTACCTGATAGGCTCCTACTCCATTAAGAGTATTGGTTACAATAAAGTCTGCATAGAAATAACTTCCGGCACTGTTTGCCCCCATAAATACTTCATTGGTGAAGGTAGTAAACGCCAGATCCCATTTTTTCTTTTTAGGTTGTATTTTTACCGGAGTTCCTGTTTTAAGATTAAAGAATGTAAAATTATATTCAGGATCTTTGGTAATAATATATTCTTTGATATTTTCGTTCTCTGCATTGAGATCAGCATAACGGATTTTGTACCCATTCGGGGCTCTCAGGATCTGCATTTTCTTCCAGCCTCTCTCATCTCCTGATAATGAAACAGTTCCTGCAGCTACATTCCCTCCAGCCGGTATTTCTCTGCCCATATTCACCAGGTAGATCGGATTATCTGCATCGTTGGCCTTGATAGCATCAATTCCTGTAGTCTGTTTCAGGAAATCTCCATTCGGATTGTCAATATACTTCAGGTTTTCGGCATCGAAAGTTCCTACCTGAGCAATCTCTTTTAAGCTTTCTACATTGTTTGCCTTTACTTTATTAAGGTCTGTAGCATTGGGAATCTTAATAACGGTCATCGCAAGAGAACCGTTAATACTTACCCTGAAATCATCTCCTGAATAAAACCCAAGGTCCCAGTCTGTTCTTTTATTAATATTAGGATTCTCATGTTCACTTAAATCAATCCAAACCTGGTTAGGTTCTGTAGCGCCTCCCAGTGTTACATTCACTTCTGATCCTGTCATAGGGCGAACGGCCACCGGATCATCATCAGCAGAAAGGCATGACTGCGTGGCTGCCATAATAGAAAGGAGAGATAATATTTTTAAATACTTCATAATAGTCTTATTTAAAATTGAAACATTAGTCTTGCAAAATAGCTTCTGCCATAGTATAAATTAACTGTTCCAGAGGCTGCAGTATGAGCTGAACCTGCAACAGCACTAGATTTTACACTTGTCACATCAAAAATGTTTTTAACTCCTGCAGAAATCTCAAAATGATTATTCCAGAATGGCTGACTTACAATAAAATCCATCATATGGAATGCGTCTGTTATACCTAAACGGACACCTCCTGCTGTATCAGCAACATAAAGTCTATCCTCTCCGGTATATTTATAGTAAAGTGAAAAGTTGGTGTCTGTCTTTTTGAGTTTATAAGTTGCAGAAGCACCTGCCTGCACAATGTATTGGAACTTATCCGAAGAATCATTCGTAACTACTTCATTCAACGTGATGGATCTCCCATTCACTGCTCCTCTTATGGAAAAAGCAAACTGATCTTTTCTGAAGTCTACATTGGCAGATAACAACATATTCTTATACTTATTGACATTCATGTATTGATAAGTAGAAGGTTGCTTGATGACCATCATATCGATTCTGTCACGTACATCAAGGTATAATGCATCTACACTATAACCAATTCGCCAGTCATTAGCCGTTCTAAAGGTCTGATCCCAAAATGCTCCTATTGAAAACCCTGTTTCCGGTTTTAAATTTGGATTTCCCTGAATATCATGATTAAGATTTACAAAATAGGTATACAGCTCATCATATTTAGGAAAACGGTTGGCAGAACCTACAACAGCCCTCAAATTTGAATTTTCGGAAGTTTTATATCTGGCAGAAAGGGAATAGTTATACTGATTATCAAAGTTTTCACTCAAAGAAAGCCTTAGCCCCGGTCTCACAGAAAACCGGTCTGAAATATTCCATTCTGCAGAAAGGAAATTGGAATAGGTAAATATTTTTCTTTTCACAGCCTCACCAAAGAAATCTCCGGCAATCAGTGCTGCATACCCGCTGGTATAATCCAATTCATAGCCAAGCTGGAAATCAAAGGTTTTACTATCCAGGAAATTACTAAACATTCCTCTTGAGTAGATCACATCTGTTTTATAATATGATTTTTCGTCCTGCTGACTCTTGATTGTTCTGTTCGGGATATCATAATTGTAGTCAAAGTATTTTCTGTCCTGGTTTTGGAAGGAGAAATCCCCCATATACCGGATATGTCCCAGATTTGTCTGTATATTGAACTGATGAAGCCAACGGTCTGTATTATATTTTCTATCCCTACTTTCATATTCTACTCCACCTAATCCGTCATTCAGTGGTCGTCTGTTTACCTCTGGATTATAAAAATTGAAGTTTTCTTTCAAATAAGACACTTTATAGAAAAATGATGTTTTATTCTTGGAATATCTTACCAGGGCAGAAGATTCGTACTGATCTTTCGGATTCCACTCGTAACCTCTTCTATTATCCTGTCCGAAATATTTATACCCTTCACTGTTTCCTTCATAACCCATGAATTGGTTATGATTGAAATTCACATTGGCAAACCATTCATTATTAATATTATAATCAACATTAAGATTCTGAATATGTCTTCCTTGTCCTTTTTTCTTAAGATCATAATTATCCCTTACTGTTTCTTCCTGAAGGGAGCCTCTTACACTAACCTTTTTTGTATTATTTTTCTTTGTAATAATATTAATTACCCCTGCTACGGCTCCATTTCCGTATTCTACTCCCATACTTCCCTTCACAATTTCAATACGCTCAATATTACTTAGAGCAATTTTGGTAAGGTCAATATTACTTCCCAGTCCAGTATCTCCTACTATCGGAATATTGTCTATCAGAACTTTCACATAGTCTCCATTAAGTCCCATGATATTGGCTGTAGAATTCCCTGAACGGGAATCTGGAGTAACCTGAATGTTAAGACTTTGATTTAAAACATCAGCAACATTGGTGGCTGCCATATTTTTGATCTGTATGGCGTCTATGACATCTACTTTGTAGATAGACTTATTGATAGCCTGTTGTTTATACTGTCCTGTAATAACAACTTCTTCAACATTCTTTTGATTAAGAGAATCCTTTTTTTGCGCATTCATCCAAAATACAGCGGATAATGACAGAATGGAAAGCACTTTCTTCTTCATAAGGGTAAAAAATTTTCGACAAATATAAAGCTTTATTTAGAACAAGTAAAAATAAATATATCACTTAGTGGAATAATTCTAAATAAAAATAGTTGAGTAAAATTGATACTTGTATTAAACATCCCAGTATTGAAAGGGCTTACAGCAAATTATCAGTCAGTCTTTTTCAAAAAAACAATTCTAAAAGTAAAATAAAAAGATGAAGTTAAAAAAAATGACAACATTCAATATAAAAGCCAGTATTCATGGTATTTTTAAAGCATTCCTTATTTCCTCTCTCCTACACGGCTACAAAAAAAACAAGATAAAAATCATGTTTTTATTTAGAATGATTAAAAATAATTATATACTTTTGTGGAATAATTCTAAATAATAATTTAAAAATAAATTATGAAAACAAAACTATTATTGGCTTCAATGTTTGCCCTTACTGTTCAACAGACCGTTTTGGCACAGACAGATGCATTAGGATATACGCAGGCAAATATGACGATGGGGAATGGATACCAGAACCGTACATTCTTTACTTTTTCAAATGGGAATATCGTTTCTCAACCAGCAAATTCATGGGATATAGCTTTCTTCAGAAATTCTATTTACACTGCAGGAACAAGAATTAATGATGCGAAAAACATCGAAGTATATACAGCTGCCACCAGCTTAGCTGAATGGGATAATATCAGCATCAGCAATGAAGCTTCATGGGGAGAGCCGCTTTATAACCCTGACCAGACTACTGACTGGAGTATTGGTGCTCTTGAACAGGGACCTATAACCGCTCCTAATCCTAATATTCCGTCTACAGGATGGGGAGTTTACAATCCACTGACGCATCATATCATAGGAAAAGCAATTTTCGTTCTGAAATATGCTACAGGAACTTATATTAAGTTTGCCATTGAAGATGCCTATATGGGGTATACTTTTAAATATTCAAAGTGGAACGGTACAGCATGGGGCCCTACTGAAACAAGAACCTTAGCTAATGGGACAGACGATTCTTACTTCAATTATTTCTCATTTGATTCCGGGGCAAAAGTTCCTGATATGGAGCCTTCAAGAAACTCATGGGATCTAATGTTCACCAGATATTTTACAGATTATCCTTATACAGACCCACAGGGAAATCCACAAACCATGAAATACAGAATGGCTGGTGTTATTCAAAGCCCTACTATTTCAGTGGCAAAAGTAAGACCGGAAACACAGGCAGTAGCAACAGGAACTTTACCTGCTACGTTCTCTAGCAATATTACAACCATCGGACACTCATGGAAGCCAACTTCCGGGGTTTATACGGATGCAGTTTACTATATTAAGCAGGGATCAGATTACTACAGAATGTATTTCACTTCCAATGAAGGTATGCAAACCGGAAATATGTATTTCAAATACAAAAAAATCACAGGAACGTTAGGGATTACTGAAGTAAGCAAAAAAGCATCTTTTGGGATTTATCCTAACCCGACAACGGCAGATAAAAGAGTAACCGTTCTGTTTGATGTAAAAGAAAAGGCAAACAATAAAGGGAGTGTAGAAGTATATGACCTTACCGGAAAAAAGGTACATTCTGCTGAATTAAGCAATCAAACCGGATTTTACAGAGAAGACCTGAATCTGTCTCACCTTCCTTCAGGAAATTATATGGTAAAAATTACCTACGGAGGAACTTCGGAAACGAAAAAACTTATTGTGAAATAATATTTTACTCAAAATACTTTCTATTTTTTCTAATAAAAAGGCGGTTTCAGAATACTGAAGCCGCCTTTTATTGTATTATTCTATCGAGATCAGGTAAAAATTCCTGATTTTGCCAAGTATAAAGCTAAACTAAAGAAATCTAAGGCTTTAAACAAAGATCTGCCTTTTGATTTTCCTCTTTTTAAGAAGTCTTAATGACAATCGGTAGTTATATGACTAAAAGTAACTTCCAGCCTCTTTCTTACAGCTTCCAACTTTAAACTAAACAAATTCATATTATTTAATATATTTTAAAGCCTTTGTAAACCTCTACTCCACTTTCCATAATTCTGGAAGCATCCTTGCGGAAATCCAGCAGGTGATCCTGCCCGTTGTGTCTGTTGTGGTGTTCTACACTTTCCCAAAGTTCGATCAGGAAGAATGTTCCTTTGTTATCTTTATCTTCAACAAGGTCGTACTGCAGGCAGCCTTCTTCTTTTCTCGTTTCCTTTACCAGGTTTTGAAAAAGCTCCACCGCTTCCATCAGATAATTTTCATTAAACTTAAAAAGTGCAATGATATGTAAGTTCATATTCTAATATTTATTGATGTAAAAGTAAAATATTTTCAAAATCAAATTTATTTTTGGCCCTTTTATTTTTACCTATTAAAGCATATTTTTAGCTGAACACTGATTTATAAATAGTTATAGAGCTCATCACGATTACCAATACTCCAATCACAAGAAACATTTTCTTCACCGGAAGCTTTGCGGTAAGCATGGCTGAGAAAGGAGCTGTTATAATTCCTCCAATCAGAAGCCCGAGAATAATATTCCAGTGCTGGATTCCAAGGGTAAGGAAAAAGGTAACAGCAGCTGTAACGGTCAGAATAAACTTCGCAACAGTTGAACTTCCTACTGCAAATCTTGGGGTAAAGGCATTTTTAATAAGAGTTCCGGTCACTAAAGGTCCCCATCCTCCACCTGCAAAAGAGTCTATAAATCCTCCGATCACTCCCAGCCTTGTCAGGTTGGTCTTTCTTTTAAGGGC
Source organism: Chryseobacterium sp. MYb328 (assembly GCF_037572595.1). Classification (NCBI taxonomy): domain Bacteria; kingdom Pseudomonadati; phylum Bacteroidota; class Flavobacteriia; order Flavobacteriales; family Weeksellaceae; genus Chryseobacterium; species Chryseobacterium sp. MYb328. The sequence goes on from NZ_JBBGZQ010000032.1 coordinate 46,399, forward strand.
TTTACTCTGTTTTTCTTTAAAAGCATTGGAAAGAATTTGAAATCCAAGATATAGAGTATAGAAAGCAATACCTGTTTTGGTGATTTTTGCATAGTATTCTCCGAGGTAAGTAAGACTCACCGCTCCGATAACCGCTCCAATAACTGCAGGAACAGCCAATTTCTTTACCAGGCTTTTGCTTACATTCTTAAGTTTAATATGACTTACGCTTCCCGCAGCTGTAGTAAAGCTTTCTGCGGAGTGAATACTTGCACTTACAATATGAGGCGGAATATTCAGGAGCAGCAGTGTGGTTGTACAGATCACTCCATATCCCATTCCCATTGACCCAGCTACAATTTCTGCAAAAACACCTACAAGAAGCATCCAGTAAAAAATATAATGATCTTTCGCCAGAATCTGTTGCAGCTCATCAAAGTAGCCCAATTCATACAAAGAAAAAACAGCAACCGATACAATAGCAAGTGTAACAAACAATACATTGAGCCTTATCTGAATCTTTCTTGAAATCACCATCGTTCCGGAATTTTAAATTTATATTCTTTAATACTTCCTATATCGGTGATCAGAATAATTGTATTATTCAGCATCCCTCCTGCCATCAATGGCTCCATATTATCTGCATCTTCTTTTGGAATCATAGTTTATTCTTTTGAAGTGATGCAAATATCCAATAAAAATATTATCCTACAAAACAAGTAGACTAATTATTCAAAAAAAAGGACCAGGTCAATCGACCAGATCCATTAAAGTTTTACTCTCCAGGATATTCAGTGAAGCGTCCCGAACTTCAATCAGTACATCATGCAAGCCACAGTGATCTTCGTTACAGTCTTCACATTTTTCATAAAAGTTCAGACTTACACATGGAAGCATAGCAATGGGCCCATTCACAAGACGGATGATTTTAGCAAGTTTCACATTCTCAGGGTTTTCTTTAAGGAAATATCCACCCCCTTTTCCTTTTTTACTGTCAAGGATCTCCGCTTTTTTCAGTTCAAGCAGAATATTTTCTAAAAACTTTAAAGGTATTTTTTTGTGTTCCGCAATTTCGGAAATAAGAATTGGGCCTTCATTTCTTTTTTCTACAAGATATGAAAGAGCCTTAAACGCATATTGAGATTTTTTTGATAGCATCACAGCAAAAATAAGAAAATTGTTTAATATGTTTAAGGTAAAAGGCAAAATTGCAAAAAGACTAATAACCGACTTTTATTTTCACCTTTTTACAGCTCTACAGTTTTGCCTTTTTCCTATTAAATCATTATGTTTGTCCTATGTTCAGTAAACAAGAAGCGCAACAAATAAAAAAGGAATTTTGGACAGCTTTTGGAAAATCCTTTCCAAGAAAATGGATCCTTTATGACACTAAGGTAAAGGATATGGCATTTAAATTCTCTGCAGATAACAAAAAAGTAGAGGTTTCTTTTGATATAGAAATGAAAGACGAGGTGTTCCGTAATGCTTATTATGAGAAAATATGGTCTTTGGAAGATATTTTAAAAGACTTCATCGGAGATTTTCAGAAAGACGAATATTTCACATTGGAAAATGGGAAAGTCATCAGCAGGATTTGGGTGGAAAAAAATGGTGTTTCAATTTTCAACAGAAATACATGGCAGGAAATTTTTGAATTCTTCGTAGATAAAATGGATGGATTTGAAAGGTTTTATTACGAGTATGAGGATTTTATAAAGGACATATGAAATAATTACGAAATAAATACCGTTTTACACTTTAGGTAAAGATAAAAAAGAAAACTATCTTTGCTTTATACCACTTAAACTAATAATGAAACTAAACATGATTAAAAATGAGAAAAGTGTACAAAAACATTTTTGGAGAAGTTATCTCCAAAAGTAAAGCTATGAAGCTTGACGAATATCACCTGTATTATTACGAAAGTGATTCTGATATACTGAAAGAGATTGAATTCATCAACGAAGACAGTATATACAATATTAATTATTTCTTACATGAAGGCGACAATGAAGAGAAAACTTTGGAATATCTAAAAGAAAAATCAGATTTCTTTGACATCGAAAAAAAGGAAATTGCTGACGGATTTATTATTTCCACCAGTAAACTCTATTCACTGTCTGTAGACGACCTGCCTCTGGTTTCCAAAACTGTTTTCAAAGCTGATGATCCTGAAAATTTCATATGCTCTCAGGTTATTGACAATGAAACGCAGGAACCCCAGCTTGAAAGAACTGTAAAATGCTGGTATACAACTGATGAAAATGGAGAAAAATATGCAGCTATAGAGTGCAGCTATCAGGAAGACGGAAAACTGGAACTCGCTATTGATAAAACTTCAGATCCTGATAATGAACAGAACTGGGCTCACTATGACTACGAAACATTCCATGAGCTTCAGGATCATTTTCCCACAGATATTTCCTATTATAAAACAGCTGCATTACTTCCGAAAGAAGCCTATCAGGATTAGAAATATTTTTACAATACATCAAACAAACCACAATTTATTCTATGGAAGACAATCCTATATTTTGGGCGGATGGAGATGATCCGCAAATGATCGAAGCCTATAAGAAAGCACAGGAAACTTTTAAATATTTCTGGCGTGAACAATCCTGGGAATACAGAAGAATTATCCCCGGGCTTAATGTCTCATGCGTAAAAGTAATGTTTTCGGAAGAAACAGAAACAGGAGAAAACAATGTTGAACATATGTGGATCAATGACGTTAATTTTGATGGTGACCGTGTAACCGGATACCTGATCAATGAGCCCAATACCCTTGGCAATGTTCAGGTGGGTGATTATATTGACATTCCTCTTACTGACATCAGTGACTGGCTTTTTGCGATTACTCCCCATGTAAAGAAACCTAAAGGTATTTCGAAATTATTCTCTTCATCAGCAGATCCTCTTCCAAAAGCTTACGGTGGATTTACCATTCAAAAAATGCGTTCAGACATGTCAGCACCGGAAAGAAATGATCATGACAATGCCTGGCAGCTGGATTTCGGAGATTTCAACGATATTCTTTTGGTTAACAACCAGAACGAGGAGCCTGAAAATCTTGTAGAGCATCCGATGAGCAGAAATATGAAAGAAGATTTTGTGAAATTTTTGCAAGAATATCCTGATGAGATTAAACTTGTAGATGAAAACGGCCAGACTCTTCTTCACCGGGAAACCATTGCCGGAAACTTAACCACAGTACAGGCCGCATTGGAAGCTGGCGCTGATAAAAGCCTTCAATCCAAAACCGGAAAAACGGCATTGGATTATGCAAAGCAGCTGAATTGGGGACATATTATTCCGGTATTGGAAAACTAATAACGGAAGAAATACAATTAAAAAAAGACTTCTTCACTGGAGAAAAAAAAAGAGAAACTGGAATGTTTCTCTTTTTTTATTACCTATTTTTTGAAACCACAAAAGACACATGAGTTTTATAGTTCTAATAGTAAGATTGGAAAATTTTCTTAACTTCTCATATGATTCTCTAATCATAATGTAACAAAACACTCTACACAAATGTCTTATTATTAAAAGCTTATGAGAAAGTATTTCATCTTATTTATGACTTCTCTATCATTGATTTCATGTCAGACCATGAAAACCAATTCACACCCTGTTTCCTATAAGACAAACGATTCTTTAGATCTGGAAATCAATAAAATATATCAACAGGGGAATTTTAACGGTTTTTCCGTTTCTATTGTTAATGACCAATCAACACTTTATCAGAAAGGATTTGGCTTTTCAGATATAAAAGAAAAGAAACCCTACACCATCAATACCATTCAAAATATTGCTTCTGTTTCTAAAACATTGGTTGGAATTGCTCTTCTGAAAGCTCATGAGTTGGGAAAATTGAATTTGGATGATCCAATACAGAAATATTTACCATTTAAAGTCATCAATCCAAAATTTCCAGAAACATCCATTACTATACGTCAACTAGCCACTCATACTTCTTCTATTCTGGATAATGAATTTTATTTATCTAAAAACTATTTCCTGAAACCAAACCAAAATCTAAATGGAGCAAAGCTTAACTTTGATGACGAGCAGGTATTTAATACTTCTGATTCGATCATCACCATGGCTGCATTCCTTAAAAATGTTCTGGCAGAAAACGGAAAGTGGAATAAGAATAGTTTTTCATTGCATAAGCCAGGAACAATATATGAATATTCCAATGTGGGAACTGCTTTAGCTGCATTTATTATTGAACAGGCAACCGGGCAGGAGTTCAGTGCATTTACAAAAGAATACATTCTGAATCCTTTGCAGATGAACGATTCAGGATGGAAGTTTGAGGATATTCAGTTTTCGAAATTCTCCAGACTTTATGAAAACCCTAAGACGGTACTTCCCTACTATCTTTCAGCAACCTATCCTGATGGAGGATTTATTACCAGTATTAATGACCTTAGTAAATATTTAACTGAACTGATTAAAGGATATAACGGAAAAGGAACAATTTTGAACCGGAAAAGCTATAAAGAATACTTCACGCCGCTACTTTCTGCCACTAATTTTACAGAAAGAAATACTCAAAATCCTTACAGTGAATCTTATAATGTGGGAATATTTATGGGATTTGGCTATACAGGCTATATTGGCCATACGGGTGGAGATCCGGGCGTAATGTCTATGCTATTTTTTGATCCTAAGAATAATCTGGGAAGAATTATGATCTTCAATACCAATTTCTCGGATAAGAAAGGAAATGATGCTTTTTATGGAATATGGAATGTATTGGAGAAATATCAAAGTGCATTCAGTAAATAGATTTTAAGTTCTACTCCATTTTTTTTTATTTGTATAAAGACACAAATAAAAAGGTCGTTATGGAAAAGCTAAAAAGTCTAAGAAAGCAAAGAGGCTACACAGAGGAATATATGTCTAAAATCATCTCGACAGATGTTTCAAATTACTCTCGAAAAGAGAATGACGAAGTAAGAATATATGATGATGAATGGGAAAAGCTTGCAAAAGCACTTGATGTTCCTGTAGAAGAGATAAAAGAAGAAAGGAAAACAGCAATCGTTCATAACAACCATGACAATACTACTTTCAATGATAATGCTGGTAGTTACTTTAACCACTTCCATAGTATTCCGGATTCTATCGTAGAAAATTTACAAAGTTATATTAAGGTTTTAGAAGAACAAATTGAAACTTTGAAAGAAGAGAATAAAAAGTTAAAAAAATAACAATTAATTTATTTGTACAAAAAAACACATTTCTAATAACAAAACTAATAACTAAGTATGAAAATATTTATTTCACACTCCTCAAAAGATAAGAATTTTGGTAACTCTCTTGTAGAATTACTTCGTAGTTTAGGAGTGAAAGAAAATGAAATTACATTTACTAGTAATACAGCATATGGAATTCCTATTGGCCAAAACATTTTCAAATGGCTAAAATCACAAATTACAGAAAATCCCTTTGTAATATACCTACTTTCTGAAGAATACTATAGAAGTGTTGCTTGTTTAAATGAAATGGGGGCTGCATGGATAATAGAAAATGAACATGCTGCGATTTTCACACCTAATTTTGATTTATCAAGTAAAGAATTCCAAGGTGGAGCATTAGATCCTAGAGAAATTGGATTTTATATAAATGATGAAGAGAGAATTTTAGCTTTTATACATCATTTGTCTACAAAATTTGAAATTACAAAAAACCCAATTCTCATTTCTCAAAATGTTAAAAAATTTCTTGAACAAATTAAAAATTTCAAACAAGATAAGGTTATTCAAAATCAAACATTTTTTAATACAGAAAGCATAATACTAAGCAATTCTTTAGTTGAAGACAATATAACAACTAATACAAAACAAGTAGAGAAGAATGATGCGAGCTCTACTAAAAAT
>NZ_JBBGZQ010000033.1:0-46125 GCF_037572595.1 Chryseobacterium sp. MYb328
CGTCATTAACGATTATGTAATATAGATTATATTAATAAAAAATATAATATCAATTGATTATTGCAATTAAAATTAGTCGTAAATGATAGATTTTATACTAAAATCGCCAAAATATACAATGGATTATTTAAGTATAATTGTGAGTATAAATTATTAATACCCTTGCTTATTAGGTTTAAATTTTTAAAAACCTTTTTCACTGTTTTTTCTTCAAACCCAGAAATCTAAAGAATTCAACAAAAAAGAGGTTCAACTTAAAGTTAAACCCCTTCTAAATTTTATAAGATCTCTGGCAACGAATTATTTCATTTTCTTTGCCATATAATCACTTTCATTTCCTAATCGGTCGATGGCTTTGATCGCTACACCGCTTAGTTTTTTACCGTTTTTGAATTTAGGAATATCTTTGAAAAGTGTATCCAATGGTAAGATCTCTGTTTGCCATACTCCGTCATACTGACTAAAAAGTACCCACTGGAAAACTTCTGAAGCATTTTTGGTACTCCATCTTGTCTGTGCAAAACTTCCGTTATCTGTAATAAATAAGGTTGGAGTCTGCAATGGAACAGTTTTGATCCATGGGGATTTCGGTATTAATGCTTTTTCACTGTAAGGTCCGCTTTTCAGAACCGGAAGCATACCTGGATTTTTAGTAAGGCCAGCAATACTCCAGTGAATTTCACCTGCATCATTTTTGAGGATGTTTCTGGAGATTTCAATCTGGTTTTTGATTTCTGTTGGGCGGTCATAGGTTTTAATCTCAACCGTATTCAAACCTGGCCATAAGTGACGTTTCATTGTATTTTCTGACTGCCACCAGTTTAGCAACGCTTCAAAGCCCTGCCCTTTTGAATCGATCGGCCAGTACAATTGTGGGGAGAAGTAATCTACCCAACCTTTGTTTAACCATAATTTAGCATCAGCATATAACTCGTCAAACTGTGAAGATCCAACAATTCCTGCAGGATATCCCGGTTTCCAGATTCCAAATGGACTGATTCCAAATCTTACGTTATTTTTTTCTGCATGAATTTCCTTATAGATACGTTCTACAAATTTATTCACGTTATCTCTTCTCCAGTCTGCTCTAGATAAGGTTCCGCCACTGCTTTGATAAGCGTTCCATGTAGCATAGTCCGGGAAATCGGCTCCTTTGTTATAAGTAGCGTATGGATAGAAATAATCGTCAAAATGAATGGCATCAATGTCGTATCTTTTTACAATATCCTTCACAACATTGGAAACATGGTCCTGCGTTTTTGGATTAGCCGGATCAAACCAGTACATTCCATTTTTTAATCTCACCACAATATCAGACATTCTGTTGGCCATTGACATCTTATTAACTGTACCGCCATTGGTATGGTGGGCACGGTAAGGATTCAGCCATACGTGTAGTTCCAATCCTCTTTTATGAGCTTCTTCGATCCAGAATAATAACGGATCATAGTTTGGATAGGGTGCAGCACCGGTTTCTCCAGTCAAGAAGTAAGACCATGGTTCAAGATTGCTTGTATACAAAGCATCTGCGGAAGGTCTGATCTGAAAGATGGCTGCATTGAAGTTATTATCTTTGAGCATATCCAGCATACTGATAGCTTCTGCTTTCTGCTGATCTACAGTAAGATTATTTTTGGAAGGCCAGTTGATATTGGCAACACTGGCAATCCATGCCCCACGGAATTCTCTTTTGATCTCCGGAAGATTGGTTCTGAATGTTTCTTCAGTTGTAGTTCCTGTGTTAGGCTTTACTGCTACAGGAGGTTTTGGCTGGGTTGTAGTGTTATTGGTATTAGGTTTTGTTGTATTTTTAACAGGAGGAGTCTTTGTTACATTGTTCTGAACGGAACATGAGATACTATAAGATGAAACAACTCCCAATAAAACGATAAGTTTTAATTTATTCATTTTCATAGCCGTAAAACTACTTTAAATTATATTTTACTATTTCGGATATTCTTTTGAAAAAATAAACAATTTTTCCGATTATTTAGAAAAAAAGCCTCGAAAAATTCGAGGCTTTTCTATATGATATTGATTATAAATCAGAGCTTATTAAGCTTTCCCTGATCTTTCAACTCTTTTTCTTTCTTCTTCAGAAAGAAGTTTCTTACGCATTCTGATAAAGTTTGGAGTTACCTCGATTGCCTCATCAGCCTGGATATATTCCATACATTCTTCAAGAGAGAATAAGATTTTTGGTGCAACACCTGTATCTTTATCTTTTCCAGAAGCTCTCATGTTATTCAACTGTTTTGCTTCAACGATGTTTACAACCAAGTCACCAGGTTTATTTTGCTCACCGATAACCATTCCTGCATAGATCTCCTCACCCGGATCAACATAGAACTTACCTCTATCCTGTAATTTAGCGATAGAATATTCTGTAGCTGGACCTTGAGTTTTGCTGATCAACACCCCATTACTTCTTCCAGGAATAGCTCCTTTGAAAGGCTTGTATTCTGTGAAACGGTGTGCCATAATAGCTTCACCTGCAGTAGCTGTCAACATTTGAGAACGCAATCCGATCAAACCTCTTGAAGGAATTTCGAATTCCATGTGCTGCATTTCACCTTTAGTTTCCATAATGTGAAGATCTCCTTTTCTCTGAGTCGCTAAGTCGATAACTCTTGAAGCATATTCTTCAGGAACATCTACAACTAAAGATTCGTAAGGCTCACATTTTTCACCATCAATTTCTCTTAAGATAACCTGTGGCTGACCAATTGTCATTTCATACCCTTCTCTTCTCATTGTTTCGATCAAAACTGACAAGTGAAGAATACCTCTACCGAATACCAAGAAAGTGTTGGCATCATCAGTCTGTTGAACTCTTAATGCTAAGTTTTTCTCTAATTCTTTATATAATCTTTCTTTCAGGTGATTAGAGGTAACATATTTACCATCTTTACCGAAGAAAGGTGAATTGTTAATTGAGAACGTCATGTTCAACGTAGGCTCATCAATTGCAGTTCTTTCCAATGGCTCAGGATTTTCAAGATCTACGAAAGAATCTCCAATCTGGAAAGAATCAAAACCTACTACAGCACAGATATCTCCTGCCTGTACTTCAGTTACTTTTTTCTTCCCTAAACCTTCGAAAACGTATAATTCTTTTACTTTTCCTTTTACCACTTTTCCATCTGCCTGAGCAAGACCGATCCATTGAGATTCTTTAAGCTCTCCTCTTGTTACTTTTCCGATTGCAATTCTTCCTAAGAAAGAAGAGAAATCTAATGAAGTAATCTGCATCTGAAGGTTTCCTTCAGTTACTTTAGGCTCAGGAACATACTGTAAGATACCATCTAATAATGGCATAATGTCTTCAGTTTGTTCTAATGAAGTGTTGAACCAACCTTGTTTTGAAGATCCATAGAATGTAGGGAAATCCAACTGCTCTTCTGTAGCTTCAAGGTTGAAGAATAAGTCAAATACTTTATCATGAACTTCATCAGGACGACAGTTTGGCTTATCTACTTTATTGATAACCACTAATGGTCTCAATCCTAATTCTAACGCTTTCTGTAGTACGAATCTTGTCTGTGGCATTGGTCCTTCGAACGCATCCACTAACAAGATAACTCCGTCAGCCATTTTCAATACTCTCTCTACTTCTCCACCGAAATCCGCGTGACCAGGAGTATCAATTACGTTAATTTTAGTGTCTTTATAAGTAACAGAAATATTCTTGGATAAGATGGTGATCCCTCTTTCTCTTTCAAGATCATTGTTATCCATAATTAATTCTCCACTCTCCTGATTTTCTCTGAAAATATTGGTAGCGTGGATGATTTTGTCAACCAAAGTCGTCTTACCGTGGTCAACGTGTGCGATAATCGCAATATTTCTAATGTTTTGCATATAGGATTTTTACGGGTGCAAAAATAGTGATTTTAAATGAATTAATTAAAAAGTTTATGCAATATTTAACAATTTCATAATGAGAAAATTAGATAAAATACTTTTACAGTCTTCTGAAAAACACATAATATTAAGGTTGAGTTATTTCATTGTTTCTCCCTTCTGCTCCTATAATTTTCCATGGCTATATTGATCAATTTATTCAGGAAATCTTATTTTGTATACTGATAATACCCTCTGAACGTTTTTTATTTGACCTTTGAAAAATTCCCTTAGCTTTTTGTCGTTAAATTATTTTTGATTGCTGAATGATCAATATAAGGCGAAAATGGATTCTCTTTTAAATACAACCAATTTACAATCTCTATATACTTTTTAATCTAACTCTTTCAACTATTCTATAATAAAATATTACACGTCAAGTTCTGACGCCACCCCTTTTTATCTTTGTCTCAATAAATTCTTGCAAGGATATTATACTATTTATTTTATTAAACACCAAAAACAAAAAAATGAATACAATTGAGTTAAATGACGTATTTACAGGGGAATGGACTGTATTTTTAGAAACTAATGAAAATTATATAGGAAATCCTATTACGGATGCCATGTGTGATGAAATCATTTATAAGAAAATTGATCAGAAATATTACAGAAGAGTTCTGGAGAATAACGAGGTTAATGTTCAATGGTTTGGAGCAAAGGGTGATGGAATTACCGAGGATACCCACGCAGTACAATTGGCTGTAGATTTCCTAAAAAATATCAAAGGCGGAACTTTATTCTTCCCAAAAGCAAAATATGTAATCCAGAGTGTAGATTTTATTGGTAAAGAATATTCTAATATTTCTATTATTGGAAACCAAGCCGTTATTAAGCAAAAAATTGGTATAAAAAGGTATATTGACAATTGTCCGGTATACCCTTCTGGGAGTAACACCCCCGAATACCCAAGAACTGGAGAAAATGACATTTGTCTTTGGAATGGTTATAAAGAACGTACCTCTTCCCGTCACACAGGTATGGATGGTGTATTTGTATTCAATTCCAAAGCATACAGGGAATATAACGATATCAATGCTATTAAAAATATTAAAATAAAAGGAATCCGTTTCGAAAGTCAGAATAATGTAACAGAAGACTTTGATGAATTAATGTCACAAGTTGTATTATGTGGGGTTTCTAATGTCCTAATTGAGGAATGTGAATTCATTCAGTTTTATTCTGACGGGATTACTATTTTAGGAAGCATCAATGAACATCCTGATACCAAAAGATGTTACAATGGCTATGTAGAAATCAGAAACTGTCTTTTTGACGGAGTAAACTGCAATAACCGCCAAGGTGTTTCTGTTTATTACTGTGACAGATCATTAATTGAAAACTGTACTTTCAAAAACATTACAAGAAGTGCAGAACCTGGAGAACCTGGAGCAATGCCGGGAGCTATTGATTATGAATCCGATTCTGTGAATATCTATCAAAGATCAGCTATTGTTAGAAATTGTTACTTCGAAAATATTGGTGGTAGCCTCGGAGCTATTTCAATACTTATACACAATGTAAAAGATGAATATCCTGATCCAATGGCCTTAGCTGGGTATACTCCAGAAGTTACAAACTCTGCAAATCCTGATCTTGATTCTATAAAAAAAGCGAATTCATTCAAAGGGTTTGTTTTTGAAAATAATATTTTTGAAAAGGTATTAGCTCCTCTAAGCATCATTGGTATAGAAAATTATATGGATTATAAAGGAAATTACATTGTCAAATTTGTTGATTCTTCTGTTAATCACGCCAAATTATTGATGAATCTGAGTAAAGCATATGGAGTCTTGATTGAAAACAATAGTTTTACCAATATTAAAGAAGGTGCTCTAGCGAGAGAGGGTGCCAATAAGGTTCTGTTAAAAAACAACAATATTTCCAATGTAGGAGAAGAGATCTGTATCCATATTTCTGATCTATCTTCTCATATTGAGATTATTGGAAATACATTCAAGCATATTAAAGCTCTAGCTATTAATTTTCAGAATAAGCTATCTCTTTCTAATAGTAAAATTATTGATAATGATTTTGGAACACCTCAAAATCTAAATAATATCTTAATGGTTTTAGGATCAGGAAATGCTACTCCAGAAGATTTTATTAATCTAGAAATAAGAGGAAATAAACATTCTGGATTCAATGATATTGGAATATATCCTTTCATGGTGGATCCAATATATCCAAACTACACTCAGATTCCACCTTCTAAAATTTTATATGGAGTATCAGAATTTCAAAACGCTGATATATTCCCAGATCCTACCTATCTTGGAAATTTGATCGGTATGGTAAAAAATGAAAGACTAAAGGATTATAATGGTATTCCTATTATTGTTCAGACTTTTATTCCTTATGATCCTATCAATAAACAATATAGAAGGGTCGCCGTTAGTAATACAGCTTTCAGTGCCTGGAAGGAAATCTAATTATAAATTTCTTTTTATCTGAATAACACCTCTTTTTGAGGTGTTTTTTTATTAATTAATGTCTTATCAGCCGATACATCAAAATAATATCAATTAAAACCACAATGAAAAACTTCACCAGAAAAGATTTTTTGGATACTTTATGATTAAAGATCAACATTCCGGAAGCAGCGCCTATAATACCTATCAATGAAAGACCTAAAAGAACATTCTCAGAAATCCTCCATTGCTGCCTTTTGGCTTGAAGTTTATCAAATCCAAAAACACAAAAGGTAATAAGATTAGCGATTAATAGAAAAGGAATCATTCTACAATTAATTTGCTGCAAAAATAAAGTTTAATTTATATATGAAAAAGCCCTGTCTTACTTCCACAAAATATTTGTCATATTATCAGCATAAGATTTTTTAAATTTGCCACTCATAAAAATGAAGTAATGACAGTACATGATTTGGCAGGAACTTATTCTATTAAAGGAAGCAATCAGGAAGAATCTGATGAATTTTCTTATCAGGGTACCTTAATTTTATCAGTTGATGAAAATGCCCGCATTATTGCCCAATGGATGATTGGCGATCATATCCAGAACGGAACAGGATTTTATAAAGACCGTATTTTAGTGCTTAACTTTAATTATGAAGGTGATGATCACAACATTTATAAAGGAGTTGCGGTATACCGTTGTCTGAGTCAGGATATCCTGGATGGTTTTTGGTCTGAGAAGCATGGTAACCCGCTGTATTTGGGGAGTGAGTATTGTGTGAGAATTGAGAACCCTATATTTTTGAATTGAGATTTGAAAGTCTTATGGTTATTAGAATCTTAGCGAAGACACTATCCGATAAAGTGTGTGAAATTATAAAGGTAATTCATTTAGAATCTTTTTCTGCAGTCTCCAATTTGGCAAAAATCGATCCATCAAAATAATAAAATTCTTATTATGATTTCTTTCAAGCAAATGAACCAATTCATGTACAACAATATATTCAATACAGTCAATTGGTTTTTTTGCCAATTCTATATTAAACCAAAGCATTCGTCTTTCAATATTACAACTTCCCCATTTGGTCTTCATTTTTCTGATGCCAAAATTGATCCCCTCTATCTTCATGAATTTAGCATACTCTAAAATTAAAGAACCAATCTTTATTTCCAATTCTTTCTTGTACCAATTGTAAAGTGTTTTTTTCTTTTGTTCCAAAGTTGCTTCAGGTACAGCATATAGTTCAATAGTAGTATGTTTTAAAACTAATTTAGACCTCTTACTTTCAATAACCTTCATTAGATAACGTTTGCCAAAAAACTGATGACTTTCTTGTGTAATAATCAATTTTGGATCTTCGCGTTCTTGGCTTCTTACTTTTTCTTGTTCTCTTTTTATCCAATTGAGTTTAGTCGCTGCATATATTTTCACTTTTTCCAGATCATAAAATTCGGGAGAAGCAATGGTCACCCGCCCGATGGGCGGGTGCACACTTAGATGTAGATTTTTAATCGCTTTAAAAGTGACCTCAATTTCTACAGAACCTATATATATTATTTTATTTGTCATTAATATTCATCTTTATGAGCATCAATGATTTTATAAATTTCCTCCACTTTATTAATATCAACTACGACATCATAAATTGCTTTCTTGACCAGTTTTTGTTTGGCTATATTTTCCCTAAATCCATCTTGTTTTGCATATTGAACAGCTTCTTCTAAAACTAATGTTAATTGTTCATCACCATCTAATGTATGATATAATGCTACTTTTCCTTTCGTATTCAGACATTTCGGAACATCATCATTTTTTCCTTGATTCACCTGACGAATAACTTCTGCCATCTCTTTTAGATATTGTTGATAGTTAATAGTTTCTTGTTTCCTTCTTTCAATTAATTCCTGTAACAAAATAGACATCTGATCAAAATATTTAGGATCCAGTAAATGTTCCTCTACAATCTTACTACGTACATTATTTTCAATAATTTCAGCTACAGCTTCTTTATTTCCTTTAATTTCATTGGGCAAACTATCAATGGCAGTATCTATATTAATTTCCAGCAAATCCAATAAGGAGATATTTTCAAAAGGCGAAATGACTTCAGATTCGTCTGCTTTTATATAAGTATCAATTAAGAAACGCATATCTGCTTCGTAAGCTTTTAGGTTAATAGTCTCTCCCGAAGCAATACGAATGATCTCTCTCAAATTTAAATATTCATCTAATTTATCATTAAATCTTCTGATTTCTGTTTCAGTAAATTCTGCAGCAATAAAATCAGCCTTCACATTGGCATAGGCACGAATATATTCTACAATAGCTTTATACAAAGCCATGCGTTTATATTCAGTAGCTTTTAAATCTTCCGGCTTTTCTGTATTTCCACAGAAATAGTGAATATACGCCAAATCATTTTTAGGCTTCTCTACATTCTCGCAAATACTTTCTACTATTTCAAAAGCGGTAAACAAGCGATCCTTAGCAACCTTTAAACGATCTTTTAATTGGATGCTTACCTCTTCCTGAGTAAACTCCTCACTGTCTAACTCCGAAGTATACACATTGATAGCATCCTTCACATTTCCAAATAACTCCATATAATCAATGATATATCCATAATCCTTATCATCGGTATCTAAACGGTTTACCCTACAGATAGCCTGGAACAAGGTGTGATCCTGCATCTTTTTGTCAATGTAAATATAAGTACATGGTGGTGCATCAAATCCAGTCAGTAATTTAGAAACTACAATAAGCAGCTTCATCCTTACAGGTTCTTTCCGGAAACGTTCTTTAGCATCTGCTTCATATGTTTCCGTTTTAGATTTATTCCCTTTTACAGATACATCTTTTAATAAATCTGTATAAGTCTTATAAATAAATTGCTTATCTGTTTCGTTATCTGTACCAGTATCTTCCAATGAAACATCACTTGCGTTGGGATTATATGATGTGATGATGGCGCATTTATTTTTCAGTTCGGTATTCAAAAACAGGCTATAGTATTTTGCAGCTTCATAAATACTTGAGGCTACCAAAATGGCATTTCCCATTTGATTCTTCAAACGTGGTTTAGTAGAAAAGTCAACAATGATATCTGTAACGATTTTCTCCATTCTGCTTTTTGAACTCAATACGTTCTGCATAGTACCCCACTTCTTCTTCAGTTCATTTTTTTGGAAATCATTGAGTCCTGCAGTTTTGACTTCAAACCATTGGTCAACTTTACTTTCAGAAGTTAGATTTTGTTCAATAGCCCGGCCTTCATACATCAGATCTTTGACTACTCCATCTGCTACTGCTTCATTAAATTTGTAGGTATGAATGTATCTTCCGAAAACATCCATTGTTGTTTTCTTATCTTCTTTTAGCAAAGGTGTTCCTGTAAAGCCTATGAAAACAGCATTATGTAAAACAGCCTTCATCACCTGATTCAGTTTCCCACTTTGTGTACGATGACATTCATCTATAAATACGAAAATCTCTCCTTGTATATTTACGGGGTTATCTTGTAGATCCTTAATGAACGTATCAAAATCAGTCTCTGTTTTATTGCCAAATTTGTGAATTAACGAACAAACTAATCTTGGTCTTGGAGAAGTTAGAAATTGCATCAATTCTTTTCCTGACCTTGTTTTGGCAACATCAGTTTCCCCCACATCCTTAAAAACTCTTTCTATTTGATCATCTAGCTCTGTACGGTCTGTTAATATTACGATTCTTGAATTAGCAACGTTCTCCAAAATCCATTTACCAAGCATCACCATCATTAAAGATTTACCGGAACCTTGAGTATGCCAGATAATTCCGCCTTCCTTTTTACGGATAAACTCCTGTGCTTCTTTCAAAGCAAAATACTGGTGAGGTCGAGGAAGTTTCTTTTTACCTGCATCGAAAACAATTCCGTTATAAATGATATCTAGAATACGTTCTTTAGCACATAACTTCTTTAAATATTTATCCAATTTATAACCTTGATTCTCGTTTTCATCTTCTTTCCAGGCGAGATAATATTTGTTTTCAGTTTCAATAGTGCCATATTTCAAACCCTGTGTATTATTTCCTGCCATCAGCAACTGAACGGTGGTATAAAACCATTCATTGAATAGTACCTTTTGATTGGAAATAGATTGATTGATACTTTCAGAAATATCAGTTGTTCCTCTTTTCAATTCTAATACACCAATTGCAATCCCATTGATGTACAAAACTACATCTGGACGACGATTGTTTTCACCTTTTGTTAATGTAACTTCTTCGGCAATACCAAAATCATTTTTATCGAAGTCATTCCAGTCAATAGGGAAAATAGTATCGAATTGCTCACCCAAGTCCACACGTGCTTTTACACCATAGCGTAAAAGAGAATACATATCTTTATTACGTTGATACAAATTACCAGAATTGGTAACTGCTAAATCGTAGACTTCTTTTACAGCTTTATCTGTCAGGGGTTCTGAGTACCCTCGGCTCAACAGATTCCTTTTAAGAATTTCTTCTTCTACGTTGCTGTTGTGTTCCTTCTTTTCCCAATTACCATAATAAGTATAGCCTAACTCCTGTTGAAATAACTGAACTATCCGGTCTTGGGTGATGCGTTCTATAGGATTGATCATAATAACTTTGTTGTTAGCAAGTGAATTATGCTTTTATTGTGATTCTTAATTTCCTCAATATACCACTTTTTTTCTTTCATCATTTCCATTTGCTTTATACTGTCTTTTGAGTTAGAATTTAAGTAATGTTCTTTTTTAGCCTGTGGCAAATAATTACTTAATTTAGAATTATTGCTGTGTGAAATTAAGCATAGATTCCCAATACAATTTAAAATTTCTTTATCATCAATTGCCTCACCACTTATAGGATTTTGGGGATAATAATGTTCAACAGAGCTTCTAAAAGAGAAAGCAAAATCTTTATAAGAATCTTTATTTTGTTGCCACAATAAATAATCAATATAATTGAAAACAAGGTTATTTTTTATTTGACCATATTTCAATAAGTTATGTGAAAATGAATATTGGAATTTTGACAAATCAGAGTGCAGCATTTCATCATAACTTAGTTCTTGAAGACCATTTAAAAATCTATACTTTAAAAACTTATTAGCAATCATTCTTAAGTGATTGATATACAAATTAGGCATAATATTATTCTGGCCTTCAAGTTCTTTATTAGTTATGGTAAAGAGGTAGTTTTCATTTAAAAACTTTAGAGCTTCAAACAGCCAATATTTATATACTAATGTAGGAGTGGAAACGTGAAACATCGATAGTAATAATATTAATTCATCATTATCAGATTTTTCCGAGTAAGTATTTACATAATTGTAAGATTCTTTATCTCTTACGCAGTCAACTTTTGGATAAAATTTCAAAACCTCCAAACTCCAAAAATCACTTCCCGTCAAATATTTTCTTTTGATAACATACTGATCTAATAAGAATTTATTTTTTAGTAGTTGATAAGCAAATAATTTCACGAATGCTTCTTTGTCACTAGCTTTATCCAAAGCTGTTTTAAAAAAGCTTAAAAGTCTTTTATCGTCCAAACTTACTTGTTGGTCAGGAACGATTAGTTTCAAAGTGTGAAGAAGAAAGTTTTCAAAGTTTATTATAGGTTGATATTGTTTTGAATCAGACTCATTTATTATATCTTCATTATTTAACTTTTCTATTTTCTGTGATAAGATTCCAGCATTATCAGAATTCACAATCTCAGAAAAAGATATTCCATCATTTTCATTTAATAATTTTGACGAATAAACATCCATTATCTGAAACATATCGCTAAATGATTCTGGCATAAATTGGAACCATCTATAACCAAATAAATGTGTGCGTAATTCCTTTGGAAACAACAATTGTACATAAGTATCCATTTGAGAACAAGCTTCCCAGATCATATTAAATTGCTTTCTTACAATTTTGGCATTTGCACACCCATTCAATTCTTTCATCATTCTGGATTTAAGAATTTCGTGTTTTTCCAGTTGCTCTCCTCTTGAATTCATTATTTCAAAGTAATGATTCATATCAGTGTCTAATGGAACCTGTACTCTAACAATAATTACTTTCTCAAATAAATATTTTAGAAATCCTTCAAATGTCTTATTTGCTAAAACAGCTTCCTTACTATCTGACGAGAATTTTTCTTCTAACTGCTCCAGTTGTGATTTTATAATGGTAATGCCTGATAGAATATTTTCGTTAAAATCTGGAAAATTAGGGCTTTCAGTTCCATTATTAAATATGAATTCAACTGTTTTTTCTGAAATCGGTCTTGACTCAAAATGGATTATAGTCCTGGTTAAAAACGATGAGACAGATGAAGCTACTTTACCTTCATTAAATAACTCTCTTAATGCACAAACAAGCAAATTAAAAGTGGTAAGCCTTTGCTGTCCATCAATAGTTTCATAAAAACTACTATTATGGTCTTTTCGATAATTTACGACTAATGTTCCTATGTAATAATGCTTATCTTCTTCTTCAATGTAATAGTCTTTTATATCTTCAATTAACTGAATAATCTGTTTATCTTCCCACTCATAATTTCGTTGATATATAGGGATAAGGTATTTGTTGTCTTCTGTGAAAAGTTTCCCTATTGTCAAATCTTTTAGATCTTGGTTATTAGTTAGCATAATAATTATTATTTTTAAAAAATTCAACAATCCTTTTGTCCATTCTCCTAGACTCTTCGCTACTAAAATTTTCGATACTTTGGTACGTCGGTAACCTAAGTATTTGAGCATTTATCACTTCTTTAGGCTGTATAGCATTTTTTATAATCAGGAAAAGATTATTTGCAATCACATAATTATCTAAAGAATCGAAACCCAATCGTTGATATTCAAACCTTAAATAATAACACCAAACAAAAGCTTTTTCTATAAATTCGTCGAGTTCATTTTCACCAAATTTATCAATATAGTAAATTGTAATACACTCAAATAAATCCTGTAGATAACTCTCACCATCACGATAACTAAAGTTGTTTCTATAAACCAACTTTACCAATAACTCAGATGCTGTACATTCACTATCTTTTGTAGTATTAGGTTTTAGATAACTTTTTTTGAATTTCTCATTTATTCCCAGATAATAGTCGATGTATTCAAAAAACCTTCTTCCATTAATCATTAATTGATCTATCTGAAATGGAAAGTGCATAAATCGTTTATCTATTTTTCGCTCTACATTCTCATTGTAATTGTCTACTAAATGATGAGTAATTTGCATACTTTTCACGTATGGGAAGCTTTCAATTTTATCAATACTGATTCCCTTAAAAGAATCAATATGTTGTTTACCAAAATATCGAGAATGTCGGTTATTACTCCAGCCTTTTATTCTAAAAAGATACTCTGAAAATAACCCGGCTAATTTTTTAGACGAATATTTTTCCCAGTGATCAACAATTTTCATTTGTACATTTCGATCAGAAGAGTCAAATTCCCTTAAATGAAAAGCTTTCAACAAATCGTGTGGATATAAATCTTTCCCTCTCGAATTTTGAGAGTCAAAAAATTGAAATGCCTCATTCTCGTTATGAATAAAAAAAACCACTACTTGAAATTTAGTGACAAAACTTGATATGGTTTCGTCATCGAAATGCTGAATCGATCTTCTAATGAGTTGATAGTTTTGGTTAATATTCTCAATACTTGTCTTATTATTGTATTTAATGTCAATAATATCTAATTTTTCTTTTAAATCAGCTACAAGCTTTTGAGTATTGGTTTGATATTTATTATTTCCTATAGTTTGCTTATAAATAGCATAAATAAGCAAACGTAATGTAGTATATCGTTGTTGACCATCAACAATGTCGTGATAAATTACATCTTGATTATCTTCAGTTAATTTATTTTCGTGAATTACTATTGTTCCAAAACGGTAATTCGTTTTTTTTCGAAAAGTATGAATATCATCAATCAGTTGTATAACATTTTTTGAAGTCCATTTATATGGTCTTTGATATTCGGGAATTCTGACTTTTTCAAGACTAATAAAATCTTGTATGTTATAAATTTCAGCTCTGTTATTCATCAGTTATAGTGTTTTCAATTTGAATTTAAAGATATTTTTATAATAATAAATTTTGTCTACTGTAAAATTATATTCTCAATAACTTCATATTTATAGCCTGTCTTTTTATCTTTAAAGTCAAATTCGCTATATGGAATGATAAGGCTTATATACTTTTTATCTTCTTTTAGTTTTCCTATTTTCAAATTTGTAAAATCATATCTCAAAACGGTTACACTTTTTTCAAACTGATTTAAACATAATAAAAAAACCTTTTTTACTATTTTTCGAAATATTAAAATTCCAAATAAATTTTTCTTTTCCAGAAATACTTGAAATATTATTATTACCTTTTTTTAAGTATCTAATTTCATTTACAAGTCTTTCTTTTAATTTACCAGAATCAATTTCTGTAATTTTTTTGTCATTAAACTGAATTTTATTATCAATTTCATTATCCAAAACATACTCATCCACAACTTTATGTTTTTTATCGTAAGCACTATGATGTTGCCTGCACAGCATAATCAAATTATCTTTCAATGGTTTATGTGCTTCTTCATAATGATTTAAAAATGTATTCAAATTAACAGAATAAGAATCTCCATTTTTAAAATATCTATTTAAGATATTTCTAATAATTGATTTTCTATCAAGTTTTTTGTGAGAAAAATGAGCAGTATCTAAACATTTATATCTACCACAATAATCAGGATTGTTGGTATACTCACCTAAAGCATTATTCTGGCAAGTCTTCTGGCTTTTTTTCAGCTCCCTACCTAACTTAGTTATAATCTTATTAGTGGCTGGACCAATAAATTTCTCAAAGTCCGCAAATGATCCCTCAAATACAGCCATAATTATTAGTTTTTATAATTTATTTTTTATGGTTATTTCCAAATGGCTGAAATTGCCTGATGAGATCTTCTTTTGTATTAATACCCGATTCATCAACAAATAAATAGATCCTATTTTTCAGAATATGTTCTGTAATCAATAAATGGATTTTATTTCTTGTGTCACGATTTATATTTCCGTTTTCTAAATCTTTTATAACCTCATTTATAGAATTGATAGTTTCTCCTATGTATAGTATTTCTTCGTCTGTTAAAACAGTCCAAACAATATTAGATGGATTATAATTCTCGTAAATTCTTTCTAAATCAAGCTTTAATGTAAGACTTTTAAACTCTCCAATTTCTTTAAAACCTAATTCCAAAAATTTTTCTTTCATCAATTTTATTTTTTGTTGAATAAATTAATCAAATACTGAGTAGTATTTCATATTAAAAATGAGATTGCTTCGTCGCTTCGCTCCTCGCAATGACATAATTCTACACCAGCCTCACTCTCCCCGTTAACAATTCTTGCATCATCCCTTGTTTTATCTGGCGTGCTTTTGCAAGTTGTATTTCCAGAACTTCCAACTCCGCATCCATATCCGATAAGATTGTAGCGATGCGGGTTTGCTCGGTGAGAGATGGATATGGAATTTCTAAAGGTAAAATATGCTTATTATTTATTTGTGGAATTGATGTAGTATCAGCAATTTTGTCAAGTCCAAAAAATATCAATGAATAATACAAAAACTCATTGTTAGTATTTTCTGGAACAGTTAGCGTCATTAGATTAGTATCCATAAAAGAATCTTCTCCAAGAATTCTTATTTTGTTTAAAAAAATTGAAGCACCTCTCTTCGGAAAAATGATACTCCCTTTTTTAATCGAAGACTCAGTTTTAATAAAATAAGACCCTTTAACTGTATATTTTGCAGAATTGTTTAGCTCATCAACTTTTAGATAAGGTATTCCATCTTCAGAAAATGTAAATATTGATGGACTATAGCCACTATTAATTACGACAATTTCTCCCAACTTCTTCACTTCCCAACCTTCTTTAGGTGTCAACAACTCCTGCATTGTCCCTTGTTTGATGAGACGTTTTTTGGCAATTAGTTCCATCAGGCTTTCTATCCAAGCATCAGCATCACTCAAGGCTTCCGCTATCGCTTTTTGTTCAGGCGAGGGTGGACACACAAAATTGAAGTTAACAAAATCTTTTTGGTATAAATGCGTGATTGTAGATCCTGCTGTAATTTTTAGAAGGAAATCATCAAAATAAAAAGACATCAAAACATAATAGAAAAACCTATTATTGATATTATTTAATTTAGGTCTTACTACAAAAACTCCACTATTTAAAGTTGTCGGTTTCGGTAGAAAATTAACATAGGCAACCTTCCCGATTGTACCATCTTTTGTTACCAGTACATCACCAGTTTTTAATTGAATGTTTCTATCTTGGTCAAATCGCATTTTTTCAACAAATACACAATTATCCCAATCAATATATCCATTTTTGAAATCAGTTCCTGTCACTAATCCGTAATTACCTGTCTCTAAATATTCTGCGGTTGTTAATCCTTGCCATCCAATTCTTGCTTTAAGATTAAAATTTTCCTCTAAATTAATTAATATCCAATCTTCTGGTAATAACCCAATTTCCGTCAGCCTCATTTTATTTTCCTTTACCATACCAATCCCATTTTTTGTAGATGGGCCATTACTTTTCGTGAAGCTTCCGTTGTCTTAGTTTCTAAAGCAGGCAAAGCCTGTTGGTAGCGGCCCGCCAGTTCCTTAATGCGTTGCGTTAATTTTTGGCTTAGTTTTCCCTGTTCATTGTTCAGAGCATTTTGCAATACGAGTGTCCATTTGTGGTTAATCACCATATCTTTTATTTCGGCATCGGTAAGCAATGGATATTGCGCCACTACTTTTATTTCCAGATTTTCTTTTGCTATTTTGATCAGTTTGGTAATGCCACCTAAAGCTTCTTGTGTATCAATATAATTTTTAATGTATTTCAATTCTTCCCTAGAAGCATTCTCTGCCTTACGTATTTTATAAAAGTCTTTTACATTTTTAAGATTTATTTTTTCCAGATCACTAAAAACACCTTCCTCTTCATTGTTTTCTTCTTCAATTTCTGCAAGAGCTTCCTGTGTAAGATTCAGTTGGTTTTCCAGATCTTGTAAACTGGCGTTTTCCTCTTTAAAAAAATAATGGATCATCATTTCCGGCGTTATCATTCTTCCTTCAATTCCAGCTAAACCAGGGATATCTTTATCTTGAGCCATCTTACCATCTTTTCCTTTTTTACCTTTAATGACCAATCGGATATATTCATTTCCAGCCTTCCAGCCATCCATTGAAATTGAATAAAAATCATCCTGCATCACTTCGTTCCAGTATTGCATAAGATGCTGGTACATTGAATAACGATTGACTAAAGCATTATTCTCAAAATGGTCTAAGATCGTTTGTGTTGATATTTCAAAGGACTCTTTTATTCCAAAACCTTTTTCCAAACTATTCCATTTCATTTGTTGTTCGTGCAGCCATTTATCAAAATCATCGTGCATTTTCCTATTAAAATCAACAAATTCAGGATGATTGAAAATAGTAGTTTTAACATCTTCTGCAGGCACTTTCAATTCAAAATATCCCTCTCTTGCCGGGCTGAACAAATCAGCTTTCAGTGAAGGGAACAAATCCCAGTAAGCCTGTAGACCATCTACATCCTTCTCTGGAATACCTCCTAATAAATGCCCTGCCAAATCCTGAATATCTTCGGCCTCCTGTGTGTCAACATATCTTGGAATATTGAGGTTATAATCATTTTTAGGATCTGCAATTTCCGTCATTGATACCATTCTACTAAACTTCGGCACTTCAGCAAATGCATCAAACACATCGGTAATCTTACGAATATCCTGCTCTCGTAAACGGTTTTTATTGCCGTCTTTTACAAAGTCTTTGCTTGCATCAATCATAAACAGTCCTTTTCGATTTTCGGCATTTTCTTTGTCAAGAACAATAATACAAGCCGGAATACCCGTCCCATAAAATAAATTAGCTGGCAAACCAATGATCGCTTTGATATAACCTTTCTTTAAAATATTTTTACGAATTTCTCCTTCAGCATTTCCACGGAACAAAACTCCGTGAGGCAATACAACAGCACCCTTTCCATTTGCTTTCATCGATTGTAAAATATGCAATAGAAAAGCATAATCGCCATTCTTTTCAGGTGGAACCCCTAAAGCAAAACGATTGTATTCATCGTTTTCTATGCTTACCCCATTACTCCAGCTTTTTAAAGAGAATGGAGGATTGGCAACAACATAATCAAATTTTGGTAATCCATCTTCCTTAGAGTTAAACTTAGATGGTCTGGATAATGTATTATCTGCAACAATTGTTGCCGTTTCAGCACCATGTAAAATCATATTCATATGAGCTAAATTGGCCGTAGTAGTTTCTTTTTCCTGACCATAGAGATCAATATTCTTACCTGCTTCATTCATTACTTTTAGCAATAATGAACCTGAACCACAAGTAGGATCATAAGCTTTTGTTTGGTTTGAAGAATTTTTTTGATTAATACCAATCACTTTTGCCAATACTCTTGAAACTTCGGCAGGGGTATAAAACTGCCCTTTTGACTTTCCGCTTTCGGTAGCAAAATGACGCATCAGATATTCATAAGCATCCCCTAAAATATCGTCTCCCTCAGCAGAATTTCCAGAAAAATCCAAACTCGTATCATTAAAAATACGTACCAGATTGGAAACTGTATCTACTAGATCTTTTCCTTTTCCTAGCCTATTATCATCGTTGAAATCAGGAAACTCATTAAGCTTATTAGCTTCTTTTATAGGATTAAGTATTTGTTTATTGATCTTATCACCAATTTCAGCATTACCAATCAACTTGACCATATCATCAAAAGATGCATTTTCAGGAACGGTAATTGCTCCATACGGGTCGCCTTTATATTTATCTGAAATGTACTTTACAAATAACATAGTAAGTACATAATCTTTATATTGAGAAGCGTCCATTCCGCCTCGTAATTCATCACAACTAGCCCATAACGAGCTGTATAGCTCAGATTTTTTAATTGCCATTAATATCTACTTCAATTTAAGCGTTAAATATAACAAAAAAAGCAATTTTTTTATTCAATAATACTGTCTAATATTTATTTTTTTAGATAAGATATGTACCAACACAGATCGTTTTTATAGAAAAAAAATAATTACAAAAAATCGCCACCCTTTCAGATAGAGATTAAAATTAAATCAGCATCAATGTCCTAAGGAAAGAGCTTCAGCCTATCATTTCCACTAGAGTACTCAAATAAGCCAGATCTACATTTCTTTACCAGCATAATCACTGCGCTCCAACCCCTGATAAAAACTTCACTTCAAAAAACAAAAAAGCTGCTTCCAAAAGAAAGCAGCCTATAGATTATTGATAAATCTAAAAATTATTTTTTAGCTTTTACATCAATTGCGATTTCGATGTCTTTGCTGATCATCCATTCTGCAGGATCAGTTTCAGTAGTTCCGAATTTGATTCCCCAGTCTGTTCTGTTTACAGTGAATTTAGCTTGGATAGCTGCTGTATTGTCTACTACATCTACTTTAGCAGGGAAAGTAACATTCATTGTTTTTCCCATTAATGTAAGGTTTCCGCTTACTGTTTTGTTAGCTCCTGCTACAGCATCTTTCGGTGCTTCTTTCAGGTCTGCTACGCTTGTAATTTTAAAATCTGAAGCAGGGTTTTTCGCTACGTCAAAGAAGTCAGGGTTTTTAAGGTGAGCTTCAAGCTCTGCAGGTTTTTTATCTTTTTCAGTTACTGAAGCGGGATCAACTTTAATAGAAGTCATATCAATATTGAAGTTTCCAGCTACTACTTGTCCACCTTCAATGCTTAAGTCTCCTGATTTTACATTAAGAGTTCCCCAACGAGGAGCGAAACCTCCTTTATGGAAAGCTTTCCAATTCACAAGAGAAGTTGCAGCATCTACTGTCAATACTTCACCTTTACTCTCAGCAACCGACTGTTCTGTAGCTACTGATGTATCTGTTTTTTCTTTATTGTTACATGATGTTGCCAGCAATCCTACTGCTACTAATGCAATTACGCTAATTTTTTTCATATTATTGAACTGTTTAAAAAAGTTTATTGTTTTCGGGTACAAAAATAGAAAAACCTTATGGGTCATCTCTTATCATACATCAAGAAATGTAAATTTTGTTACCAATGTTAGGATTTGTAATATAAGAAGAAATAAATGAGGTATGGAAATAGTATAGTTTATTATAGACTTCTTTTTGAATTTACACTTCTCATCACGAATTCTTATTTGATTTTCAAGATATTTTCAAAGATATTTTCACATTAAATATTTAATTTGAGAATAATTTACATATTTAATCTTTACCTATAAAAATAATACCATAAAAAAATCACAAGGGAACATCTAAAATCTATTAAAGGAGGAATTGATTACTACCCAGCTGGCTATTTGCATACTTGCAGATGCCCATATGTATCATAAACAAAGTCCCTCGGTTAGAGGGATTTTATATATATGGTCTTAAGATTTATTATCTTCATAATTAGTCACAGTTTCTATTTTTTTAACATATATCATTAAGTTGTGAATTGTTTTTTAAAAATTATTATCTTCGTGATCAGTCACAGCAAGGATCTATAGGTCGGGTTATTTCAGCATGTTGTGAATTGCTTTCAAAAATTATTATCTTCTTGATTAGTCACAGCGTCTCCTGATTCTGCCGTATCCGGGAGCCGTTGTGAATTTATTTCAAAAAAATTATTATCTTCGTGATTAGTCACAGCGAAATTCTTAACAGTAAGCAAATTGCAATTGTTGGGAATTGCTTTCAAGAATTATTATCTTCGTGATTAGTCACAGCATGATTGCCTACATTAAAGAGCTTGTGATTGTTGGGAATTGCTTTCAAAAATTATTATCTTCGTGATTAGTCACAGCTTCAAAGTGAGTAAGGACAATTCCTTTACTGTTGGGAATTGCTTTCAAAAATTATTATCTTCGTGATTAGTCACAGCCAACTTGTGAATGTTGTGGGCGTACTAATTGTTGGGAATTGCTTTCAAAAATTATTATCTTCGTGATTAGTCACAGCTGAAATATGGTTCTGTAAGAACTGCGCATCGTTGGGAATTGCTTTCAAAAATTATTATCTTCGTGATTAGTCACAGCAATGAAACATTTGTTTTGTCTGTCTAAGTCGTTGGGAATTGCTTTCAAAAATTATTATCTTCGTGATTAGTCACAGCGATGGAACTGGGGAGGCGATTGGAAAAGCTGTTGGGAATTGCTTTCAAAAATTATTATCTTCGTGATTAGTCACAGCGATGTTCTTAGAACTGCCGTAGCTTTAGTTGTTGGGAATTGCTTTCAAAAATTATTATCTTCGTGATTAGTCACAGCTACGAAGATAAAGAAATGCCTTTTCCACTAGTTGGGAATTGCTTTCAAAAATTATTATCTTCGTGATTAGTCACAGCGGGTTAGTTCTTCTAGTGCTTTCATAATTCGTTGGGAATTGCTTTCAAAAATTATTATCTTCGTGATTAGTCACAGCATAAGTTTTATACAAGAAAGAAATGAAATGGTTGGGAATTGCTTTCAAAAATTATTATCTTCGTGATTAGTCACAGCGCATAATGATTATTCTGTTCAGCTCTTCCTGTTGGGAATTGCTTTCAAAAATTATTATCTTCGTGATTAGTCACAGCGACTCAATCCAACAGCCCCCAGTAGAGATAGTTGGGAATTGCTTTCAAAAATTATTATCTTCGTGATTAGTCACAGCCAGGGGTCAATTTTGGTGGTGGAGGATTTAGTTGGGAATTGCTTTCAAAAATTATTATCTTCGTGATTAGTCACAGCCTCAAAAAACAATCTACTGAAAATCAGCAGATTGTTTTTGTTTTTAGGATTTAAAATTTAGAATAATTCAAGCTGTTGAAAGGTTGGAGGAGGTTCTTCTTTATTTCTGGCAAAGAATATTTCAATATCTCCAAACTGTTTGTCAGTAATGCACATAATGGCAACTTTACCTGCTTTTGGAAGCATAAACTTAACTCTTTTAATATGAACTTCAGCATTTTCACGACTCGGACAATGCCTTACGTACATTGAAAACTGAAATAATGTAAAACCATCATCAAGCAAAGATTTACGAAAGCGATTGGCATCTTTCATATTGGCCTTAGTCCCTGTTGGTAAATCATATAATACTAAAACCCACATAATTCGGTAAGCATTAAACCTTTCGGCATTCATATCAGTTCAGGATAAGAGATCAAACGCTTTTCTCCTGTATAACATTTATACAGTGATGTTGCTGTTGTTTTCACGGCAACCAATAATGGTCTCTTTTTATCATCTATTTTTACATCTTTGGTCGCAATCTGTAAAATAAAAGCTTTAAATTCTTTAGTTAAATCTTCCGTCTCTGAATTGATTGTAAGCCATTGCATTACTAGTAAATCAACGAAAGGACGATAAGGTTCCATCAGATCATCGGCCAGACAGTAAGGATTATATTTATTTTTATGGAAAATTCCAAGAACAGGAAGCAGTCCGGTCTCAACAATTGCTCTTGCCACAATGCTTCTGAGAACCGAATATCCGAAATTGAAAAACTGATTGGGTGAATCTCCAAAACGCTGTCTCAAAAAATCCAAACTAATGAGATACTTCCAGTAATGTTGTGCTGCAATACCTTCCATATTGGTAATATCACCGCTTTTCACATTATTTTGATAATCAATCATTGGTTCGTAATAATTCCCTAAACGTTTTAAAACTTCTTTTTGATTTTCAATTTTACATTCAACAGTTTGTTTCCAAAGTTGTTTTTTGAGGGGTTCACTAGCTTCTAATTGGTCTTTGATCCGGTCAGAATGTTCAGTGTGTCCATACAATGGAAGCATAATTCCGTGTGGTAAATGATGACCGTCACAGCTCACCACCACCACATTATTTCCCATCATTTTCTGAATCAATTGGTGTGAAATAGTAATCTGGAAATGATCCAACATCAGCAACCCTAAATCTTCTACCGGAACTTTACCTTTCATCTCATTGGTGGAAGGTTCTAAAATATACATCTGTTCATCTTTAAGTTTAAGATAAGCAGGATTGCCGATATAAATGGAACGGGTGATCATAAAAAAGGATTTATGATTTTCAATTTTTCACCGATAATCATTCCGTTACACATATCTTCTGATAGTAAAATAGCACAATCATTAAGTATTTTAATAGTAAGTTGTGTAATTTCTTTCTTACCCTTTTTCTCTTTCCTTTCGAGATTTTTTATAAATTCAAAAGGAACTAATTGAGTAACAAATGGTCTCTTAAGCAATATCTCTATTGCCTTATCTTGCTTTTTAATATCCTTATTATCAAAAGCATATAAAAGAACATTCGTATCAATTGCAATATTACCTATATTCATCAAACATTTTTTTAACTTTTTCTTTTGTTAGAATATTTATATCACCTAGCCTGTCACAATCAATTTTAAAGCAAACCTCTGCAATTTTGATTCTATCCTCTGACATTGTGACCTGAAGTTTATTCTGGCTTTCCAATTCTCCGATTTTAGTTTTTGAATCATATTGTTTTATTAGATAAGCTATATCTTGACGGACGAAGTAACATTCAGTGCCTGAAGTTTTTTCAACTTTATAGATTCTCTTAATTTGTTCCTTATTTAAATCATTCAAATTCACATCACCACTCACAAACTCTTCTCCTTCAGGAACATAAACCAAATCATTGGGAGATAAATAAAATAACAGTTTATCTCTTTTTTTATTTTCTAATGGCACTGAATTCAACCTTTGTTTTTGCCTTTCAATAACTTCATTCAAAGGAATTGTTTCATAGCTTCTTTTTCCACTTTTATCTTCATAAATCGCAAAAAATAAGTTAGTTCCTTTAGCAGCTTCTACATATTTATTTTTTTTATTCCCTGATTGCCCAATAGAAAACCTTCCCGTTCCTTTTTCAAATACCCTTACTTTAAAAATTGGCTGGTGAAATACTCCGTTATTTAATTCAATAATGTTTTTATTCATCTCTTCGATAGATTCCGGAGTGAATGCTAAAATTTCAGGAGGAATTTCTTTTCCTTTTTCATCGAAAGCACCTTTATAATTTTCTAAATGTGACAAAAGTATTTTTTGTATGCCTGTATCCGTTATTGAGCTCCTAATTTTTTTCTCATCGAAACTTATATCCAACGGTTTTCTAATTGCAGTCAATATTTCTTTTTCACCAACTTTTACCCAAGGCAAATTCACTTTTGCATAAACAAATTCTTTATGCATTGGCTTTCTTATTGCCCAATTTGTTCCCGTTTGTTCTACTCTTTCTTTTGTCTTCACCCCATCTTTCTCTACATATTTTTCATAATAATTAGTAGCCTTATTAATCACACGAAGATTTTGCTTAAAACTTACAATAACGGTTTCCAATTTATTCTTAGCATCCACAGTAAAATTATCCCAAGGCTTCAAAAATTGTTTCGGAGCTTCTCTTTCGACTCTGTTGCCAGTTTGTGGATGTTTGTAAATAATTTTTTCAAACTTCATTAGTTTCTTTTTTAAATCATAACGCTTAGTATCTGATTTTGCAGACTGATTATTAAGCAGATTCACATGATCTTTTGTCGCACAAGCAATTACCAAAGCATCTAAAGCGTGATGTCTATGGTCGATTCTTTTCTTTGAAAATCCCTTTGAAAACTCTACAGGAACGGTTGGTAAAAATTTCTGATGATTTTCATTCCAGGAAGTAAAATCTGTTGAATTGGTCAATTGATTCATCCGTTCAAAACGTGGTAAAATCAATTCATTCCAAACATCATTTAAACCCCAATCTTGTTTGAGCTGTGTCGTAATTTTCCCATTCCCTGGAACAATATTTTTAGAATTCACGCCTTCATCAGTACCGTCTTCCTGTCGAACGATATTGGAAAGAACACCTG
Organism: Chryseobacterium sp. MYb328; assembly: GCF_037572595.1. Classification (NCBI taxonomy): domain Bacteria; kingdom Pseudomonadati; phylum Bacteroidota; class Flavobacteriia; order Flavobacteriales; family Weeksellaceae; genus Chryseobacterium; species Chryseobacterium sp. MYb328. The sequence goes on from NZ_JBBGZQ010000033.1 coordinate 25,258, forward strand.
AGATATATTTACTGATATGACGAGTATCATTCAACTGACGTTCAATCATTTTTTCAGGAATTTCTTCTAAAAGGAGCTTGTTTCTTTTGCCTCTATTATTGGCATAATGTTTTTTTACAAAATCTTCGTATTCTTCAGCTTCAAAAACTTTTACACTTTTTCCAAAACTACACTCAACAATCGTTCCTCCAAAATGCTTAATAAATCCTAAACCAATGTAATTATCTTTCAATTTATTAACTGCTGACTCACAAATAATTTTATTACTAAAACTGTCATCAAAATATTTGCTTTGCGGAATGATATGTTCAATTTCATATTCCGATGTAAATAATTTATTTAATGGAATAATCTGTCCTGTATAAGGAGATTTATACCTCTGTTCCAGCCAAAGTTTGTATTTCTTTAAATCTGATGAAGAAGGTTGGGCCGTTTTACTGATTTTCAAAATATCATCGTCAATTTCTATATCAGATTTTAAAATTCCATCTTCATAAATCTTCAAAATCTCCTGTTGCATAGGAGAATAAGGACGAACATCTTCTACAGAATTATCACTCATCATTTCTGCCAGTAAAGCTTTGATACGGAGATTTGTATTTTCATTTTCCGTTATTCTCTTTGTAGCCTCTACCCTTTCATCTTTTGTTTGTTTCATCTCCCTTCCCAGCTCAATATGAATTTCGTTGAAGAAACCTTTAGCTCCATTTCCGTATTTCAACCAGATATCCTTTACCACTCGAAGCGTTTCTGTAATTACCTGTTCTACAATTGGGTTACGAAGCGAATGTTGTTTAAACCCTTTTAAAAATTCTTCCAAATCATCAGCAGAATTCCATTTACCAATCATTGATCCTTCTGAATGCCTTCCATAAACAACGTATTGAGCCAACCATAATTGTAAACCTTGAAAATCATTTTCTACCGTAAGATGAATTGCCTTTTCTCTCACTTTATCTTTGATATTTTCATCAAATTCACCAGTAATAATTTTCTGAATCCTATCTTTTGAATGTTCGTTGATATTTTCGTAATTCCAGTATTTACCTAACCTCATCAAAGGCAGCAATTTCTTAATAGCTTTTTCAGAAAAGGAGCCATATTCACTTTTAAATGGGGGAAATTTTTTGAATGCTTCGAAGAACGAATTTTCATCGAGCTTATATTTCCCAGCAAAAGTTTTCAATGCTTTTTCATATTCAATCTTGTCATTGACAGAATAGATTATATGCCAAATTTTTTGTTCAATGTCTCTTGTCAGAAAATCATCAGAGATATTTTCAACCTTATCCAATCTCAATGAAATCATTGTTTTGGTTTCGTTACAAGGATATTTTTTATCTTCAACATAATTCCAGCGAAACTTTTCAGTTTCAGCATTGAGTAATTTTCCTTTAAATTCTTTTTGCTCCAAAAGAAATTTAAGTAGTGGCTTCTGTTCAATTTCTTTTCTGTTATTCAAGAATTCAAATAGATTTTCAAAATCTTTGGTGGTGCTTAAAAATTCTTTTGTAACGTTAACATCATCATCTTTTTTATAAATATTCAGATTAAAAATCCATTGCCAGATACGGAATTCCTGATAAAACGGGTTAGACTTTGGGATTACTTTTAAAAACTGCGTATGTTCTACTCCATTTGCATCTTTATACTTTCTGAATTCCAAAGTACAATTGGAAATAGATGATTTCTGACTTCTCAAAGGTCTTTGGTAAAAAATAATATCATTCATAAAAAGGTGTACAAATTCTTTTTTACTTAAAGTCAATTGATGTGCTTCGTTATTTCGATACAATTCCCGCACACAATCGTTGTACAGGTCGTCACTCTTCAATTCCTGATAAAATTCTTTCTGCTTTTCTAAAATTTGTTTAAGTTCTTTCTTGTAAAACTTTCTTTCAATGGTACGAACCAGTTTACCTTTGATCTTCTGTTTCGGATTTTTAAGAAGAGTTTCATAAATATATGTTCCAACAGTTTTGTGGGATTTATCAATTTCCTGCTCGGTTTTCTTTTTTATAAGTGTCCAATCATTTTCGCTAGGTGCACGGAAACTTCTTTTTTCATTTCCGTCTTTGTCAGTTTTGACACTTCCATCATCATTTAAATCAGTAGAAACTATAAAATCTCTTGTTTTATCTTTCCAATCTAATAAAGACGTTTTGCTTGAACGTCTGTAAATCCAACCATTTTCTAAAATTAAAGAATACCAAATATCAGATTTCCCTTTTTGAGGCTCATCTTCCAAAACATCTATAATTTTTAAGGAATAAAATTCTACAAGTTTATTTGGATTCTCTTCCTCTTCCTCGCCACGTAATTGATAATATCCACGTTTTTGATTAAAATTCAATAGAATCCAGGCCAGCTCTTCTTTTTGTATTTTATGAGCAAGTGCCTTTTTTCGGAGATAATAAATCGTCCAATCGTAGGGAATTTTTTTGTCATTTTCTAAAAGTTGGGGTTGATGATTTTTAAAATCAGTAAGCATTTCATCAAAAGAATTCTTGAAAATAAATCCATCATTATTATAAGCCAATTTCGGTTCAGACTCTTCTTTGAACTTTCCAAATCGTTTTTCAAAATCAATTTGCAAAGCATAATGTTCCGGAAGAAAATTCAAAACGTTCAAAACTCTGTGAAGCCTTTCTCTTCTTAACAAAAATCTTTCACGCAGTCTTCTTACCCCTCTATAATCAGTTCTTGCCGCGGTTTGTGAAACAGAATTTCCGGCACCAAATTCTCCAAGAACCTTCTGATCCATTGGAATAATTCGGCTTCCCATCCCAAGAATTTCACCATACTTGTTTTCAAAATTCTGTCTTATCAAGGCCCAGCCAATGGAGTTGGTTCCCAAGTCTAATCCAAGTATATTTTTAATCATTATTTTATTTTTTGGTACTACATAAAAATAGAAATAAAAAAAACATTCAAATTATGGATTCCCATAATTATAGTAAACATGTTTTCTTCTATATTTGTAGTAATAATTTTGAAAAGCAATTCACAATAAGGATTATTCCGTTGTGAAAACATTCAAGGCGGGGCAACTCGCCTTTTTTCGTTTTAAAACCCTATTTTAGCCTTCCGAAAACAGAACAATGACGACCGTAGAATTTATACAGAAACAGCTCGATATTTCTGAGAAGAGCATCAACAATACTTTACAATTATTAGCAGAAGACTGTACCATTCCTTTTATTTCCCGTTACCGTAAGGATAAAACCGGAAATCTGGATGAAGTACAGATTGAGAAGATCTCAAAGATCAGCAAGCAGTTTGATGAAATTGTAAAGAGAAAGGAATCTATTGTAAAATCTATAGAAGAACAGAATGCACTGACCCCCGAGCTCAGACAAAGAATTGAAGAAAGCTTTGATATCCAGGAGTTGGAAGATCTATATCTGCCTTTTAAAAAGCGTAAAAAAACCAAAGCGGATAGTGCTAAGGAAAAAGGATTAGAGCCTTTAGCCAAAATCATTATGAGCCAGAAGAATAATGAAGTGCAGTTTCTGGCATCCAAATATTTGAATAATGAGGTTCCTTCTGAAGAAGATGCCCTTCAGGGAGCGAGAGACATTATGGCAGAATGGATCAATGAAAACATGTATGTCCGTAAGAATCTGCGTCGTTTATTCCAGCGTAAGGCTGTTGTTACTTCTAAAGTCGTGAAGGCTAAAAAGGATGAGGAAGATGCCCAGAAGTTCTCTCAGTATTTCGAGTGGGAAGAAAACCTCAGCAGAATTCCTTCTCACAGGCTTTTGGCTATGTTGAGAGCTGAAGCGGAAGGTTTTGTGAAAACCAATGTGGGAATTGACAAGGAAGAAGCCGTCGATTTTATTGAGAAAGCAATTATCAAATCTGATAATGAAAGTTCTGAACAGATTGCATTAGCGATAAAAGACAGTTATAAAAGGCTTCTGGAGCCTGCTATTTCCAATGAAGCTTTACAGGAAGCTAAAGAAAGAGCTGACAAAAAAGCCATTGAAATCTTCTCTGAAAACCTAAGCCAGTTACTTCTGGCTCCCCCACTGGGAGAGAAAAGGATACTGGCAATTGATCCTGGTTACAGAAGCGGCTGTAAAGTAGTTTGTATAGATGAAAAAGGAGATCTTCTTCATAATGAGACCCTCTACCCTCACGCTCCACAGAATGAATCCGGAATGGCAATGAAAAAGATCCGTTCTATGGTGAATGCTTACAATATTGAAGCAATTTCTATTGGGAATGGAACAGCAAGCCGTGAAACTGAGTTTTTCATTAAGAAAATTGCTTTTGATAAGCCTTTACAGGTTTTTGTGGTTTCGGAAGCAGGTGCCTCTGTGTATTCTGCCAGTAAAATTGCAAGGGATGAATTTCCAAGCTATGATGTAACGGTTCGTGGTGCGGTTTCTATCGGAAGAAGACTTTCAGATCCATTGGCTGAACTGGTGAAAATTGACCCGAAATCGATTGGCGTTGGACAGTATCAGCATGATGTGGATCAGACTCAATTGAAAAATGAACTGGATTCTACTGTGATGAGATGTGTGAACTCCGTAGGAATCAACCTGAATACAGCCAGCAAATCATTATTAAGCTATGTTTCCGGGATTGGAGAGAAAATGGCTGAAAACATTGTGAATTTCAGAGCTGAAAACGGAGCTTTTGAAGACAGAAAACAGCTTAAAAAGGTTCCGAGACTTGGAGAAAAAGGATTCCAGCAGGCCGCTGCATTTGTACGAATCAGTAATTCAAAAAATCCATTGGATAATTCTGCCGTACACCCTGAAGCGTACGGAATTGTTGAAAAAATGGCCAAAGACCTGGGTATTAAAACCAATGAGCTGATTGCCAATAAGGAAAAAATAGCCCTGGTAAACCCTGAACAATATATTACCGGAGACATCGGAATCCTGGGAATCAAGGATATTTTAAAAGAGCTTGAAAAACCTGGTTTGGATCCAAGGAAAGCCGCTAAAGTATTTGAATTTGATCCCAATGTAAAAAGTATCAGAGACTTGAAAGCAGGCATGATCTTGCCAGGAATCGTCAATAATATTACCGCATTTGGTTGTTTTGTAGATCTTGGGATCAAGGAAAGCGGACTGGTTCATATTTCACAGCTTAAAGATGGATTTGTATCGGATGTGAATGAGGTTGTAAAACTGCATCAACATGTGAGAGTAAAGGTAACTGAGGTGGATGAAGCGAGGAAGAGAGTGCAGTTGAGTATGATTTTGTAAGCATGCGATCTGTATTGTTTTAACTCTTAAAATATTTTAAGGGTTTAGAATATTAAGTTGAACTTCCTTTAAAGTATTTGTTTATAAAAATCTTTGATTTTTACTTAACTGACCTTAATGGTTAAATAATTGCTTGTTAAAAGTCTTTATTCATCAATTAAACAAGAAACATTTTGAGTTATAAAAATTTAATTTTCGATCTGGACGGAACTTTATGGGATTCCAGAGCAACGATTATCAAAATATGGAATGATGTTTTAGGCAAGCATCAACTTATCCAGCAAGAGCTGAAGCCTGACGATATGAATCAATATATGGGTTTACTCGCCCACGATATTCTGAAGGATATGCTTCCGGGAATTTCGGATCTGCAGATTCAGGAACTTCTTTCTGAAGTGGTAGCTCAGGAAAACAAGGTATTGCGTATACAAGGCGGTATTCTTTATCCTGGTGTGGAAGATACACTGAAAAGCCTGGCCAATACCCACAATCTTTTTATTGTAAGCAACTGCCAGGACGGATATATTGAGTCTTTTTTAGAATATTACCAGTTCAATAATCTCTTTGTAGACTTTGAATCTCATGGACGCACTCAAAAAACGAAGTCAGAAAACATAAAGCTTCTCATGGAGAGAAACAGTTTATCTGTTGATGATTCTGTATATGTTGGGGATACCCAAACTGATTATGATTCTGCTGCTTCCAACGAGTTGCCTTTTATCTTCTGCGAATATGGATTTGGAAAGCTTTCTAAACAGCATGAAGCCCAGATTTCAGTATTTTCTGATTTAAAAAATTATATTTAAATAAAATCCGTCCCGCAAAACTGTGGGACGGATTTATTTTTTATTTGATCTTTTGTATCGGCATTTCAATAATCCCGTTATGAGGTGGAGAGGTGAGAAAACTTGATATCTCAATCTAATGCTTGATTGAAAGAAACTTTTATTGATTATTTATGTTAAAATAGCCGTTACTAAAATGCAAATACAAAGACATTATTTCAACAAAAAGTGAAGTAAAAAAAATAAAAAAAGGCCGCCTTTTCAGGCAACCTTTTTACTGAAGAGTTATTTTTTAAAAGAGCCTTTTATTTATAATCTTTAGAACTTCTTTTAGGCTCTTTTGCTTCCGGCCATTGTACCGTAATTCCTTTCTCGTCTTTAGGCATTACTCTTTTCTCTCTATTGGTAAATTCAGGATCTTCAGAAGCCATATAAGCCAAAGCTGCCGTTAAGATCACGTTATTCTTCACCTCATCAAAAACAATCTTGTCATAAGTATCTTTTGTAGTATGCCAGGTGTATCCGAAATATCCCCAGTTCAAAGAACCTAATGAGAATCCGGGTACTCCTGCTGCCACAAATGAAGCATGATCTGATCCGCCACCGCCAGGCATTCCAGGGAAATCTGTCTTTATGTGACTTCTTACCGCTTTTGGAACACCATCAAGCCATTTTCCAATATAATCATAAGCTTTTACGAACCCCTGACCACTGATATTAACAACACGTCCGGTACCGTTATCCTGGTTGAATGCTGCCTGTGTTCCTTTAATAATCTGAGGATTATCTGCCACAAAGCCTCTTGAACCGTTCAATCCCTGTTCTTCACTTCCCCAAAGACCAATCACAATAGTTCTTTTGTTATTAGGATAGTATTTTTTAAGGATTCTCATGGTTTCAAGCATTGTAAGTGTTCCCGTACCATTGTCTGTAGCTCCCTGCGCTCCGTCCCATGAATCAAGGTGAGCAGAAAGGATCACATACTCATCCGGCTTTTCTTTCCCTTTAATCATACCGATCGTATTAAAACTTTTCGCTTCCGGAAGCACCTTCGACTGAGCATCGATTTTAATTTTAGGCTGAGCCCCTTTTTCTGCCATTCTGTAAAGCATTCCGTAATCTTCCACATCAATGTCTACCATAGGAATTTTGGATGTCTTAGCTCCAAAGATTCTGTTTGCCCCCATAATTCCGGTCCAGTTTGAAATAGCAATTCCAGCTGCTCCTGCATTTTCTAAAGCTTCGGGAAGTGTATTATTATCATAGCCGATATTTTTTACATAAGCTGCAAAATCCTTGGTTGCCTGCTCTTTTTCTGCCTTAAGTTTTTCATAAAGTTCCGGAGTAGCAAATTCCTTAATCTGCTCATCAGAACGTCCGATTTTCTGATACTGGGCCATCAGCACAATCTTCCCTTTTACGGAAGGAAGCCATTTATCGAATTCTGCTTTGGTTGATACTTTTGGAAGAACTACTACTTCTGCTTCCATTGCCTTTTTGGTAGCCGGACTCCATGCCAGCTGAGTGGCAGACAATGATTTTACCCTTGGAAAAACCATATCAACATGGGTGGCTCCTCTCTGCCATCCCTTCCAAGTTCCGAACTGCTGAAGATTGGCCTCAATACCCCATGAACGAAGCTTTTCTGCACTCCATTCATTAGCAGCAAGCATTTCCGGAGTCCCTACAAGACGGGGTCCTATCCCATCCAGAAGCTCATAAGCCATGCCTTCAAGCTGGGAACTGTTGTTTACTTCATCTACAAAACTCTTTACGATTGGATTAAGGTTTTCTTTTGGGTCTACCTTTACCTGGGCCCATGAAAATTGGGCAGCCAACATTACAGCCGGTACTGCAAAAAATCTATTTATCCTCATAATGTATATTGATTGCACTAAAGATAAAAGAAATTGCGGAGATGATGAAGGAATGGGCATAAAAAGTAGATATAAATACTGTTTGAATAAACCGTAACTCTATAATTTTAAGAATTTCACTGTTGAAAAAGTGACAATATTCTGTATACTCCACTTGGCTTAAAAATTACAGCATGGATTTTTACGAATATAAAATTATTGAGCCGGTAATCATCACAAACAAAACCATATTAACAACTCATTACCAAACAGATACAAACATCTACCGGTAAACGAAAATATAAAAATTCAAATCTAAAGGATTATTTTCCATTCATAAAAATCTGTTCTTCCTCAGAAAGCAGAATGGTATTGTTCTTATTTTCCTTTACAGGAACATTATCCCAGATGTTTTTACTGAAGTCTACCTTTGGATCAAGACCTTTGTCATCAGATTTCCTAAAGGTATTATAGATCAGTTCTCTGCTGAAGTTTTTCTCATGTTTTACTCCTTTGTAAACTGCAAAGTATTTGTAGCCTTCAAGTTTAGTCAATGCAGGAACATACCCATCATCATTTTTATAAAAATCAAATACCAGCATTGCATTCCCAAGCTTATAATCGTATTCTTCTCCTCCGGCTGTTTTTCTTTTGACCATAGGGTAATTTTCCTGTATGTAATGGACTTCAAAATACGTAATTACTTTATCTGCCGTGTTATATTTAAACTCCCCTTTCATTTCAATTCCTTCTCCGGATCTGATCTTAAAGATCACCAATTGTTCGTTACCATCTTCAAATACCATGGTCCCCGAATATTTAGCACCCTTACTTTTTATATGAAATAACACCCGGTTAAGTTCAAAATTGAAAAAATAATTCCCAATATATTCATGAGAAAACTCTCTGTTACCTGTAGTAAAAATACTGTCTGATTTGTTATTTTTCAAATATTTCACATTATTCAGCTGCATTTGAAGAATCTGGTCATAATCCATTTTAGCCCCGTCTCTGTAACTATAATAATTGCTTTTACTCCAAAGCTTCGCTTCTGCAATGGCTAGAAAATACAGCTTATCATTATCTGTCTTTTTCTCTTTGTAGACCACATTGTAAACAGATGGTTTTCTGTAATATCTCTTTTTATAATTTGTATTGATATTCTCAAAGATCTCCCTAAGATCTACACTGGCCATTTTTACTTCATCAATATTTTTATATGCTCTTTTAAGCTTTACTGAGGGATTATATGCTGGTATTACTGCGCTTTGAAAACCCGAAGCTGAAACTCCGAAGTCAGCTGCATCCTGATCTACCGGAGCAAAACCGTCTTCATTGGTATAAACAATCTGGTTATGGAGAATAATTCTTGCATTGGGAACCGGAGCTCCGGTTTCTGAATCTTCTACTCTTAATTTTTGGCCCGAAAAAAGTCCGAAAACCAGAGTAAATAAGACATAATAATGTTTCATGAAAATGCTTACTGTTAAGACAATGAAAATACAAATTAAATTTACAGTTTTCACGATAGAGTGTAAAAATTGAAAATCGGAAGAATAAAACTGAAAATTGTTTTTATATAAAAGAAATCACGTTCAGCAAACTTGCACTTCAGCATTATTTCAACATATATACTTATAAAATTATATATTATAAAGTGAGATGGTTTCAATGATCGGGAATATTGATAGAATTATTTATCCATCTGTATAATTATTTCCATTCAATAAACAGTAATGCCTTCAAAATTGAAAATCGCAAAATCCGAAGTCTCAAAAATAAAGGCATAAAAAAACCGGCTACAAAAGCCGGCTAAAGGTTGAATTACTTCTTAGATTCTTCTACAGAAACTTTTCTGAAATCCTTGAACAATTTGCTAAGTTCTAAAGCTGATTTACGAGCTCTTGTACCTGCTGCCTTGTTTCCTTTTTCCGCTTGTTGGTTTGCCTCAGTTGTGAACGCTTCAAATTCTGCGTTGATTTTTTCAATTAGTTCTTTCATTATATTTAAAAATTTAGGCTGCAAATATAGGTTTTATGGTGATTCCAGCCTAGTAGCAGAGAAAAAAGTTTGGCCAAAATGAGTGAAATTTTAACATATTTCTACTCTGAAACCGATTTTTATCGATTTTCACCCTCTCATTTTCATAAAAAACCTGCTGCAATCCCTAGCAAGCCAATTTTTTTCCAGGATTACCTCATTCATTTTCTTTCTCAATTTTTATTTTAATGGCAACAAATTTTGAAAGACTTACCTGCCACTTATCTTATTTTTTCAAAGCACCTCATGAATTATCTTGTGTTCTGGATTTTATATTAAATTAAAAAAAACGACTTAATCCATGTTCAGAAAATTAATTTTCCTGGCGCTTATACTGCCATTATTTGTTTTTTCACAAAACAAGATCGGTTATAAAATTTATTATGATGAAGATCTTGCAAAGAATGGGTTAAAAATACAGGTAGATTATAAATTGAAAAAAAGCATCTGATACTTTATCCTTTTATTATGCTAATGAAAACTGGGGTGAGAATGATCTTTTTAAAAACCTGACAATAGTAAAGGAAGAAAATCCTGATATTAACTTTGAAATTAAACCTGAAAGCAATACAATAAAGATCCGGAAGAAAGAAGGAACTGAGCTTTCCCTAATCTATCATATCAAACAAGATTTTATAGACCCCAGTTATAAAATATTCAACCGTCCGAGAATCAATAACACATTCTTTCATGTTTTGGGTAAAAATCTTTTTATGGTTCCATTCTCTTTCACAAAAGCACCAGATGAGCGGAAATTTGAATTTTCTGTTGAGTGGGTGAATTTTCCGGAAAAGTTCAGACTTCATAATAATTTTGCTTCTTAAATTCAGAAACATATCATAAACGGTGAAGATATTGATCTTACAAAGGAAATATGGATAGATGGTTTCTATTTCAAGATTACTGGTGGAGTTCCTCAATTGGAAGTTGACAAAAGTAAGAATATCAAGTATCTGACTGAATAAAACGGGGATATAAACCACCCCGTCAAATCTTTGATCTGACACCCTCCAGAGGAAGGGAATTGAAGCCCTTCGATTGTAATATAAGCCTAATAGGCTATTTTGTATTTCTTTATACACTTTCTTTTTCTCTTACATGAACTCACAAGCCTTTGTTCCTGTTTTATCCAATACCTGAAGACTTTCAGGAGTTATTCTTTCCGCAAAGACCACCCGGAAATGGTGATTGTATTTCTTGGTAAGGGAGAAGGTACCGCCCGGAGTAAACAATATTTTATGATCTTCACAATACTGATAAAGCTTCTTCATATCCATATTTTCAGGCATTTGTGCCCAAATACTGTATCCTCCTTGAGGTCTATGGAAATAAGATCCTTCCGGAAATGACTTTCTCAGGACTTCAAGCAGCTGAATGGCCTGTTGATTGAGTTTCTTCCGGAATGATCGCAAATGCCTTTCATAGCTGTTTTCCTGTAAAAGTTTCAGTATCAATTCCTGATAAAGTGGAGATACTGATCGGCCCAGGGCAAACTTTGCTCTTTCTGCTCTTGCATAAAATTGTCCGGCACATAGCCAACCTAATCTGATCCCAGGTGCCAGGGTCTTGGAGAATGAAGAATACATTATGACCCACCCTTTTTCATCAAAACTTTTAATACTGGAGGGTCTTTTTTCTTCAAAGTAAAGATCGGAATACATATCATTTTCGATAATGCATATCTGATGATCTTCTGCAATTTTCAACAGTTCCTTTTTAGTATCATCACTCATCATAATTCCGGTTGGATTATGGAAATTGGGAGTGACGATAAGTGCGCGGACATTATTTTCGCAACATACTTTTCGGAAATAATCTGTGTCAAAACCACTTCGGTAATGAACAGGAACTTCAATAACCTTCAGTCCAAGATTGGCAACAACTTCCAGAATGGAAAATACACATGGGCTATCCACCGCAACCACATCACCTGCCCTGGTTACTGACGTAAGTGCAATTGTAAGTGCCTGCAAAGCACCATCGGTAATGATAAGCTCATCGGGATTGAATCTGCATCCATATATTCCCATTTGTTTTGCAATCTGTTTTCTCAGTGCTTCAAGTCCGTTGGAAGGATAATACCTCAGCAGAGAAGCTCCTTTTTCCCGGATCACTTCCTGCATAGTTCTTAGAATAAGTTTTTGTGGAATCAGAAGATCACCAGGCACTGCGGTATTGAAAGAACTTGATTCTGAAATCCTTTTGGAAGTCAGCAGCATATTCTTCATAAACACCTCATCCCTAACGACAGGAGGAAGCTTTGTTCTGAATTCAGGAATGTTCTCTTCTCTTTTATCTGCAACAAAATAACCTGAACGCGGACTGCTTTCAACCAACCCTTTGATGATCAGATATTCAAAACCATTTTGCACAGAGCTTGTGCTGAGGCTATATTTTGCTTTTATTTCCCGAATGGAGGGTAGTTTATCACCACTCTGCAAAATTCTGTTCCGGATCTGCTCTTCAATTACTGCTGTAAAAGCTTCGTATTTGTATGTTTTCATCGTCTCAGGTCAATCTGTACCGAACAAATTTACAAAATTAGAATCTGTACCGATTGTATTTTAATCATCTGTATCCTTTCTGAATGAATTAATCTCATAATTTTGAAGAAAAAAGAATGGAAATCATTTCAAAATTTACCATAGGTTCAGATGAGGGCGTTAATGATCTTTTTACAGTTGTTAAATCTTATGTAAACACAACTTATAAAGACCTTATTTCAGAGGAAGAGATCAAACACTATATTGAAGACTGGGATCCCAGAAAAATGATCAATGAACTGAACAATCTCTCTAACCAGCTTATTATTACCTATGCCGATCAAAAGCCTGTAGGATATGGTATTTTAAAAAGTGGTTCCCGTTATCCCGGATTTCCGGAAGAGAAAAGGCTTACTGAGCTTCATTTTGTAATTCTTCCTGAATACAGTACTCCTGAGATCCGTGAATCATTATGGAAAAAATGCAGAGCTGCGGCCTCCTTTACTGATATTATCTGGACTAATATCCTTATTCAAGATCCTTTACTGGAATTTTTGAAGGAATCTGGTTTTAGTATTAAAGAAAGTTCCAGGACAGACCCTTTTCAGCTCCCTTCTTATATTGTAGAAATGCAGATCACTAAGAATGGGTAGGTTTTAAATCAATACCAATGATAAAAACTATGGAAGGCAAATCTTAAAAGAAAAGATTTGCCTATCTTTGATTTTTATAATTCTGGAAAAATGAGTGATCAACTGGAAACCATAAAAGATTATTACAACCGCACCCACAGAAACATTCTTGATGTCCCTGAGGCTGATTTTGAGCGTGGTAAATCTCATATCAACATTATTCCACGGAAATATTGTAGTTTTAAAAGCCCTTACAACCGTCGTGATTATTACAAGATATGCTTTATCATAGGAAAAGGAACGGCTCATTACGCCTCTCATAAACTGTATGTTGACCGCCCTGCCCTATTCTTTCCTTCTCCTAACATTCCTTATACGTGGGAATGTGAAGATGATTTTCAGGAAGGGTTTTCCTGTCTGTTCAATCAGGAATTTTTTAATGTAAATTCAGAATTCAATTTGTTTAAAAAAACTTCACTGTTTAAGGAATGGAGTAAGCCATTTATATTCCTGAATGAGGAACAGATCCAATTGGTCAGTATGTACTTTGAGCAGATGTACAGGCTGAATCATTCTTCTTATCCGTTCCGTTGCAGTGGTATTAAAAGTAATCTGGCTTCTGTTTTACACCTGGCTCTTGAAAACCGGGTTGAAGACGTAAGTCTTAATGAGCTCCCTGCCAATGTGCGTTTATACAGACTATTTGATGAACTTCTTAACAAACAGTTTCCTTTGGACTCTCCGGCCTACCCTTTAGTTTTAAAAACGGCTTCTGATTTTGCAGATCATCTGAATGTGCATGTGAACCATCTGAATTCCTCAGTAAAATCGGTTACGAATCTTACAACCACTCATATCATTAAAGAAAAAATATTTGAGGAATCTAAAAATCTGTTGAAATACACCAATTGGGATATTGCTCAGGTGGGGTATACGCTTGGATTTGAACAGCCTTCCCACTTTAATAATTTCTTTAAAAAGCATGCGCAGACTTCACCGCTGAAATTTAAAAACTTATTTTAAATATTTGAATTTTGTAATTTTTACTTTGTCTTTTAAAACTTAGTTTTCTATTTCTTGAAGTATTTTTGCATGGTAAAAAATGAATGAATATGTTGAGAGAAGCATCTGAGAAACGCATCAGATTAATAACCATTATGGCCTTTGTGTCTATCCCGCTTTCTGGGTTTGTCACGGATATTTACCTGCCATCCTTTCCTTCTATGGCCAAGGAAATGATGGTTTCGGAAAAAGATATACAGATTACTTTAACCTCATACCTTTTAAGCTATGGCGTTTCCCAGTTATTTGTGGGAGGAATATTAGACAGTATTGGACGCTATCGCCCTAAATTACTGGCTTTATTCATCCTTATACTGAGCAGTCTTTTAATTACCATGACTAATAGTATTCTGCTGATATGCCTGCTCCGCATTCTTCAGGGAGCCGCTGTCTCAGTACTTGTGGTGGCTACGCGTGCCATTTTTGTTGACATTTATGATTCGGAACGGGTAAAGCATTACCTGAGTTATTTTACAATTGCATGGTCTTGCGGCCCCATTCTGGCACCTTTTCTGGGAGGGTATTTAGAAAAATTGTTTAACTGGCATGCTAATTTTTATTTCCTAGCCTTTTATGCAGGATTTTTATTCCTGTTTGAGTGGTTCTTCAGTGGAGAAAGTCTTCCACAGAAAAAGAAACTTGATCTTTCAGAAAACATCAGTCTGTATTCTATGATGCTTAAAAATAAGATCTTTATGCTGGGAATCATTATTTTAGGATTAAGTTATTCTATTGTAATGCTTTTCAATATCACGGGACCTTTTATTATTGAAAATACATTCCACTTTACTCCTGTTGTGATTGGATACTGTACTTTGATCTTAGGATTTTCATGGATGATCGGAGGTTTTATCGGGAAACGCAGGCTGACACTGGACTTCAAACCAAGGATTTTACAGCCGATTCTTCTTCAGTTGGTCCTGATTGCAGGATTAATCATTACAAGTTACTTTTTTGAAAGTCTTTATATAATGATTCCCTTTGCCTTTTTTATTCATATCTGTTCCGGGATCTTATTTACATCATTCTTTACTACAAGTATGCTGTACTTTCCTAAAAATGCAGGTACAGCTGGCGGGCTGATGGGCGGACTGGTCTATGTTATCACCTCTGTTACCAGTTTTATTATTTCCGTAAGCGGAACGGTAACGGAGCAGAAAGGGCTTTCCTGGCGTTATCTGATCATTGCAGTTTTGCTCCTTGGAGTAATCCTCATTATGAATCAGGCCGTAAAAAAAGAAAAAGCAGAGAATTGATCTCTGCTTTTTTTATTGTTGTTGACTGCATTATGATACGGAGAGTTTCACTCAACAGAAGAATGTCAATTTATTTCAGATTTTCCAGATACTTTTTTAAAACAACAGCATGACAGTGTTCTTCATCCTTTGCAGCATAAACCAATGTGATTTTTTCCTGATTTTCAAGGCGTTTCAGAAAATCTTTACCCAGATTACTTTCATAAAGTTCTTTCATATATTTTTCTGAAAATTCTTTCCAGAGCCGAGGATCGTGATGGAACCATTTTCTTAATTCTGAAGACGGCGCAATATTTTTATCCCATTCATTAATATCAGCTTTTGCTTTATTGAGCCCGCGAGGCCATAAACGATCTACCAAAACCCGACAGCCATCTTTTGGGGAAGCTATTTCATAGACTCTTTTTAATGCAATTTCGGACATAATACCAATAGTAAAGATCAATCAAAACATGAATAAATAAATGCAAACCTCATTCCTTCTTCCTTTGAAATTCAGTATTCGGTTTTAATAATATCAAAAATTAATATTTTCTGACCTGCACTGTTGAAACCCCTTCCAATTTCACTTTTTCCACTTTTTTCAGGAGTCCTGTTTCAGCATTTCGTTTGAAAACAACAGCAGTTCCGCTTACCGGATGGGCCACGATCAAGAAATTTCCGGTACTATCGATGGTAAAAACTCTCGGATGTATTCCTTTAGTAGATTGGTAGCCTACAGTTTTTAAAGTTCCATCATTTTGGATTGAAAATATGGCTATATTATTCTCATTTCCTCTGTTTGAAGCATACAGATAGCGTCCGTCAGGAGAGATATGAACATCTGAACTTTCAAAATTATCTTTAAATTTCTCTGAATGGGTATTGATTCTCTGAATGGGTTCCAGTTTTCCATTCTCATATTGATAAACACTTACTGCGCCCCCCATTTCTTCGATACAATAGGCGAATTTTCCATTTGGATGAAAGGTAAAATGTCTCGGACCACTTCCGGGAGTTGCCTGTGTAAAAGAGGTTTCCGTTTCTGTCAATGGCTCTTTTTTATCGCTTCCAAAGGCATAGGTTCTTATTTTATCTGCTCCCAGGTCAGGCAAAAAGAGGTACTTAAAATCAGGAGAAAAAACCGTTGAATGAATATGGGCACGGTCCTGTCTATCCGGATTTACACTTCCTTCCGAAAACTGAATGTTCTGAACATGGGGCTGTATAAATCCATTTTCTAAAATGGGATACACGGATGTGCTTCCTTCCGTATAATTTCCATTGACCAGCCATTTTCCATTTTGATGCGCTGCCAGATAAACCGGATTTTCGCCACCACTTTTCTGATTGTTGATAAAGGTGAGAGACCTTTTCTCCGGACTGAATTCAAAGCTGCTTACGCTTCCTGCATTTTTTGTCTTACTCTCGGTACAGGAAAAAAGATACTTTCCATCGTGTGATAAGGTTAGAAATGACGGATTTAAAACTCCCTTAACGGATGTTACTTTTGCGAGTTTTCCTTTGAGAGGATCTAATTGATAGACATAGATTCCTTCAGATTCTTTATCATGGTTAAATGAACCAAAAAACACATAGGTATTCTGCGCACATAATGTAAGGCTTGCTAAAATAACAAACATTGTGCTTAAAGTTTTTTTCAATTTTTAATTAGTTTTTTTTAAATGTTCCGGGAATAAAATAGAGAACTATAAATTTATATATTTTTATTTGAATTAAGATATTTTTCAACCATCAAAAAAAAATTAAATCTCCTTACTGCAATACATTTTATGACTTCATTACCTACCACATTTCACTTACAACGATTATATTTAATTTACTCATACATTTTTATCAATAAAAAACTTTATCTTTACTCATTCATTCTTATAACAGATAATGTACTATCATGATTATGGGAATGATCTATTAACAAGGCGTTATTATGGGTATAATTAAGCCTACCTTTACTAAAATTTAAATTATAATGAATTATAAGCTCGAGCTCAATACTCAAGAGCCTAACTCTAAAATTGTTTTTCACAACATCATATTTGATTCATTCAAAATCAATATTGTTGAAAGATACATCGGGGCAATGAATTTCCGTCCAAAACTATCTAATGTTTTATTTAAAGTAAGAACCTTAGATAATCAACTTATTAACAGGAAAGATGGTAATATAAGGGTGAAAATTAAGGAAGACAATTTTGAGACGTATCAAAAATTATCACAGGCATTAAATTCTTACGAGTATAAAAACAAGCTGATCAACAGACAGGAAACGGATCAGAATTATGTACATTTTATATTGAGCCTAGTGATTGCAAACTATAATCTTAATTAGTATTTTCTGCAATTGATTTTCCATTGACACCCGTATCTTTGGCGTCAATCCTTATCAATTGATCTTCATCACCGGATCGTTTGCAATACGTTCCATGATGTGAAAAATTTTCACAGGAGAATTCACAGAATTTCAACACTGAAATCATTTGAGACAATCATATTATAAGCCTGGAAGTTTTAAAAACTTCCAGGCCAATTTGCTTTTACACCTACTCTCAGATATTTCGATCAGATCATCTTATACGTCCTGTCTATTTCACACCTTTTGAAATAGATCTATTATTAGCATAAATTTTTACATGAAAATACCTAGAGGAATTTCCGTTGAATATTCTTGTTATATAAAAATCCGCTATACTTTAAAGCAAGAATCATTTTTTTCTTTTTTGTTAAAAATAAAAAATTTATTGTGTTATTCGCCTCAGACAATATTTAATTCAAAAAATAAACAATATTAATATATCATCATTTTCCTTTCTTCTATATAAGCTTAATAAATTAAAAAGCAAATGAAATTCACAATAGGCCTTATTGATAACTACAATTGCCTAGTAACATAATTTGTCTTAAATTTGCACCCGATTCTCATGTTTAATTTGAGTTTTCATGGTTATTAGTTTTTATCCTCGAAGTCATTCGGGGATTTTTTGTTTCTCTACTTTTCAAGAACAACTTTAAAGTTTTGATGAATCCAATCCAACAGAAGCTTTCAGCTGTTTTACAAAATATGGTGGAGTGAATCCTTTTTCTTTTTAAAAGTATTGACGATAGGATATGACCGTGATAAATCAAGTTTCTTAAAATTAATTATACAGTGAATAATTCCTCCATTAGCCAATACAGTGAGCAAAGAAGAGTGACTTACAACATAAGCCCACATTTTAAATTTTCTGTTTGAATAAAATATCATAAAATCTATATATATTAATAAAATACTGAACAGCTATTCAATATTTAATAAACAAAACTTTAATAATCTTACAATTTAATAAACTTTATTCAGAATTTAATTTTCAATCTTAGACTGTAACAAATCCCAGTACCACCAATTATCAGGATTGATTAATTCTCAATACAATAATAAAAGATTAAAACTTAACCTTTTTAACTGATACTTATATTTTTATTTTTTATAAAATGTAAAATCTGATATATTCCTTCAAAAGGTAATCCACTCTCTAAATTACAAATTATATAATTTTTATTTTTTTGCTTTATTTTCAATTTACTAAACTGAGTTTTATTTAATATATTACTTTTTAATTCTTCCTCTAATGCAAGACTAACCTCAATAATATCATTCAACCCTATATAATCAATTAAGCTATTATCATTTATTATAATTCTTGTACTTGTAAGTAAAAACCAATTTTCATTATTTTCAAAATAAATAATTAATGGTTTTTCCTCTTTAAGTAAAGTATTCCAAACTATATTGTATCGTTCTTTATTCGAATCATTAATTATTTTTGTTTTTAAACCTTCATCTCCTTTTCTTTTAAAAATAGACAGATAAATAGGTGCTTTATTTTCATTTATCATTTTAATTTTTTTTGTGAAATTTAACCTAGCTTTCCTTATTTCTATTTAAAGAAATGTATTCAAACTCATAAAGATAATTAAAGGATAATAATTATTAGTATCGGTAATCTCAAGAGCGCCTTCGCTGTTTTTAGCAAAACTTAACCCTGTATTTCCAAGGTGGTCTTTATATTGGTAATATATAATTATTTTCTAATTTAACAGAAGAAAACCATTGCATGATCGGCAATGGTTTCTTTGTTATATCTTGTTAGTCCAAAATCATTTATTCATTCTGTATTTTTCAAAACTACTTAATATCATATCTTCTAATTGAGTAAAATTGCAATACACAAAATTGGATGATATTGATATGGGAGTACCATAAGATCTATAATTTGCTTTAAGTAATTTTGATTTTATTCCATTTGAAATATTAATGTAGCCCTCTGGATTCTTAACCTTTATAAACAAAAAATTTACTGATGCCACATTACTCTTTTCTATTGAAATTATATCATCCCATTTAATGAGACCAACACCTACAAAGCTTGAATTATCTATAATACCTTCTTCATTAACAATAATCCCCATATTTTTATCAAATAACCTTTTTTTAACCATAATAATTAAAATAAATCCAAAAAAAAATACGGCTACAAGACCAATAAACTGTATAAGTAATGTATTGTTTATTAAACGTGTAATAAATATATGAGGAACAACGATAAATAGAATACCTAAAATTACAAATACCAGGCATCCTATTATTGATAATAAAACTTTTTTATTACTAGACTTAATTACTTTTGTTTCCATTTTTCTTTTTTGTTAATTAATTTACTACACTCTCTCCAGCTTCTGTCCCTATAATACCACCAATGATCCCACCAACAATTCCTCCTATAAGAGCACCTGGTACAGCTCCTACACCTCCAACAAAAGCCCCCATTCCCGCTCCTAGTTCTGCACACACGGCCCCTTGATAAGCTCCTATTGCACTACCTATAGTACCACCAGTAGCTGTGGTAGCATTCTGCCCAAATGTCCCTCCATCTTTTTCAATACCATTATATATATTGACACCTCCAATAACAACAGTTCCTGCTATACTTGCTTTTCCTAAAATATTTCCAGCTTTACCCATGTAAACAGGTTTGATATATGTTTTGCCATTTCCGTAAAACTTGGTAAAAACTAAATTAACAGGATTATCTGGACGAGCAGTGCCTACGTATAGTTTAATACCATTCTTCCCACTATATGAAAGTCCTTCAGCAAATCCACCTACACCATCATTTACATTTCCTGTATATCCTAAATTAAAACCCTTATTATCCAAAACATTATTTAGATTATATGGACTATAGTAAGGCAATCTAATCTCTGGGATATTAGGTCGCTTCATATGTACTACCATTTCCTGTGAGGTAGTCGCATTTCCTGCGAGACCTCCTGTCCACCAACTTGTATATCCACCAGAGCTAGGGGGACGGTTTCCACCCAAATTTCCAGGATAGAAGCTTGTTCTCAATCTTCCGCCACCGCTCAGCATTTGTCCCATTACACCACCTCCCTGGCTTTCAATAAAACCTGTATACTCTGCCTGCATTGCCTGATAATCATAAGGAAGTATCTTTCTGCCATCAGGGTCAATGAACATTATCGGATTATTTA
>NZ_JBBGZQ010000034.1:0-39165 GCF_037572595.1 Chryseobacterium sp. MYb328
ATGATGGTGAAGTGCTTCACTTTGGTAAGCTTCCGCCTCAGAATAAACCTATAAAACTTATTTATGGCAGTAATGCTGATGACATTAGGGTAGAACTGAAAGCTGTTCATACCAAACCGCAGTATTACGGTTATAACAGCAGTAAAAATGAAAAACTGACATCAGGTGAAACCCCTGTAAACCATTTAGGAGACCTTGCTAAAACCGCATACAGCCATAATGATAAAATATACAAAACTCCTGCTCTTCAGGTAGCCCCTATCAAGGCATCTACCCATTTGGATGTAGAAAACTCTCAGAAAAGTACTTCTGGAAGTGAAGCAGTGAGTGTATTTTCAGTATCCGGTTCTACAACTGTACCCTTCCTTCATCCGGGATGTGTGGTAGATATTCATATGAGAAAGCCTGATAGTAACGAGAC
Organism: Chryseobacterium sp. MYb328; assembly: GCF_037572595.1. Taxonomy (NCBI): domain Bacteria; kingdom Pseudomonadati; phylum Bacteroidota; class Flavobacteriia; order Flavobacteriales; family Weeksellaceae; genus Chryseobacterium; species Chryseobacterium sp. MYb328. The sequence goes on from NZ_JBBGZQ010000034.1 coordinate 422, forward strand.
TTCCTATTTTACCAAAGTAATGGTTACTGAAGCCACTCATGAAATCGATACCATTGGTCACTATAAAGGAACCTTCGAATCTATTGCCGCAGATACGGGATTTTTACCCAAGCCTGAATTTACAGTTCCAGTAGCCCAGCCTCAGATTGCCACAGTAATAGCGAATGTAGATCCTGAAGGCCAGGGAAGAGTACAGGTAAGGTTCGACTGGCAAATGAATGATACTACTCATTTTGTAAGAGTCATGACGCCTGATGCGGGAGGAACTGATCAAATCACTCAAAACCGTGGGTATGTAGCGATTCCTGAAGTAGGCGACCAGGTGATGGTCAACTTTGTCCACAGCCATCCTGACCGTCCATTCGTGATGGGGGGAATGTTCCATGGTGGAATTGGTTTGGGAGGCGGAATGGATAACCGTGTAAAATCCATCCAAACCAGAAGCGGACACCGAATTGTTTTCACAGAAGATGAAAGCATCATCATCACAGATAAAAGCGGTAACGAGATCCATCTGGATACTACGGGAAGCAATATCAATATTACCACGCCGGAAACCATGACCCTGAATTGTAAGAATATGAACATCAACGTTGGGGAAAATATGACAACCACGGTGGGAATGAATAAATCTGCCAGTATCGGCTTAAACAATACAGAAAGTGTGGGCGCTATGAAGCTTACCTCAGTCATTGGAAATGCGAGTACGTTTATTACCGGAAAACTTACTGAAATTATTGAAGGTGATGTACACAGTGAAACCAAAAAAGGGAAAACCGTTGTAAACAGTGAAGGAGGAATAGAAACCAGTACAAATGCTTCGATCAATAAACATGCAAAAAGTAATATTGAAAACAGAAGCGGAGAAAAAGGGAAAGCTCACTAAAAAAAACAATTATGAGCAGAACTAGAATCGTAAAGGGGAATATATATGAGGTGGTGGAAGAGCATCTTAATTATTATTCTGAGAAAGATATTGTAGAAACAGCCAGTACCACTTATGTAGAAAATAGTGAGACTGATATTCTTTATGGAGGAAATCCCGAAAAAGCACCATCTGCAGATTTAGTTAATTATTATATTAAAGTAAGAATTTATAATCCTCCGGTAGTTGACCCCGCAAATCCTCCAAAGAAATATAATGGAGAATTTGGTTTTGACTGGATTGATGTTGATCCTTCTTCTGAAGAAGTACAGAAAATACAGGATGTGGCCTTTTCTAATATTGAGTATTTTTATAAAAAAGGTGCTACTGCTAATGATTTAGGAGATATTATCGCTAAAAGTGCAGATGAGCAGGGAGCCAAAGATGCTATAACAGCAAATTACAGATTAGGTGAGTGTCCTAAGCCGTGTAAAGATGGTAAAATAGATATGCCATTTGTCTTGATAAAACCTGGTCAGGAGATCTCATTATCCCTTGAAGTTGCTCTTACAAGTGGTGTTCTTAACAATGAGAAAATTTATTTGGAAGGAAATGATTGCTACAGTTTTGAATTGGTGGGCGGAACAAAAACAGGCAACAAAACAGAAAAAATAATTGCAGATAAAGAGATCGTAGTACTTAAAATAAAATGTTTAAAAGAATCTCCTGAAACAACATTTAAAATCAAACAGGAAAACCCAACCCAAAAATTAGAAACAGTGGGCGGCTTTACAATGATGGAGAATAAGATCTTGAAACTGAAATTCAGAGTGATTGCCCTGGTTGCTAATGAGCCTACCGCATCAGCAAAAGCACAGGCTCTATTTCAGAAATTCAAAGACAATAAAGTTAAAGAATATCTGAATGAAAACTCTTTAAATCAGGCAGGATATGAAGTTGAAATAGAAAATCAGGCGATGTTTGATACATTAGGTTCTGGTGATTTGGATGATTATTTTTATGCTTTTGATAAAACGGATTGGACGAATAAGAAGTATTTTGGAAATGTAATTAAGCAAAAATATGATGTTATTCCTGGTACAAATACTTGTAAACCTGGTAGCGTAGACGCTTCAGGGAATTGTAAAAAGGTGCCTGTTCCTACAGATGTTATTGTTGATAATCAAAAGGATTTGGGTGGGCTTGATAAAGCAAATGCAATAGATGAGATAGCAATTACAGAGTATAAAAATAAATTAAAAACAAAGAGTAAAACATATGAAGGTGGGATAATCATTTTAAGTGATTTTGAATCCTCTGATCCAGCTACAGGTGCTTATAGTAGAACTTCACCTCTCAATCATTACGCATTAATAGTATACTCTACTAATACAGAATCTAAAGATACTTATGCTCATGAAATAGGGCATATGTTGGGGCTTCCACATTTATTCTTTGATGCAAAAGAAAAAGATAGTTATAAAATTGCAAGAGAAAATATTTTAGGAAATGGCAAACCAGACACGATTATTAAAGATGGAAAAAATGTACCAAATCCCGAATGTATTCTTCCTATAGCTGAACAAATAAATAAATCTTTAACAGAATCAAAATATTATATAAGAACAGAAGTATATGCTAAAAAAAGTACAATAAAAAGACAATTACAACTTTCGATTAACTATTTTACAACAGAAAAAAGTAACGAGCAAAGAGATAAAGCGAGAATAGAAACTGCTTTTAGAGGTCAACCAGACACTGTAATTGTTGCAGGTTCAGGAACAAAAACACAAACTAAAGGAGTATATATAGGTTTATGTAATACAAAAATTACCCAATACATCAATTATCTTAACGATAATAACATCGCTATGAGTGAAATTAATGCTCTAACAGATAATGATAAAATAAAAAAGCATAGCTTTAAAATGATTTTTAAAGCATCACATTATACAGCAATACTAAGGGAATCAAATGTATATTATAAAAATGTTATAAATCAAATACATTCTAACAATTTAATGTTTATACAAGGTAAAACCAAAAATATCATGGATTATCATAATGAAAGGGTAGTCTTTTTACATAATCAGATAAAGGTTATGAGAGATGATTTAGCTAACTATTAAAATAAAATAATGTTAAAAAAAATAGTTTTTCTTTTTTTTGTAGCTCTATTAGTGTGCAATTCTTGTGCTTATTTAAGAACTAGGGCTAATTATAAACCTCATTTAGTTCAACCCAAAAAAACTATTGAAGAAAACTGGGGTTTTTTATATTATAAGTATGATTCTGATTTTCCTCCTAAAAAAGAAATGGATAATAAAGGTTTTGGGACAGGTTTTGTGGAAGAATGGTTTAAAGAAGGTGGTGTGAGATTTGGAAAAACAGGCATGAATAATTCGAAAGAGGGCAAATGGTTGGGTGGCGATGCAGATTTTGATGAAAATGGGAATGTTTACGCAAAAGGAAAGATATGGCGAGAAGAATATTTCAAAAACGGATTAAGAGACAGTATATACAGAAGGTTTGATAATAACGGAAAAATTATGTATGAAACCACTTTCAAAAAAGGAACAGGCCTTTGGAAAGAATTCCACAGCAATGGAAAATTGTATTTTGAAATGTATACCAAAGAAGGATACTTCACGGACACTTTGAGATTGCACGATGACAACGGAAAGATTGTAGGTAAAAGATTATACAAGAAAGATTCATTGGTATACAGTGAAGGATTACCTTGTTTTCCTTATCGACCGGAGAGTGTTCCAAGCGATTAATGAATTTTTATTCAGCTATGGGAAAAGACTATGAGAATTATTAATTATCTAATTATATTTCTATTCTTGTTAATTTCATGTAGAACTAAGAAGAATATAGTATCAATGGATCCCTTTCCTTGTGTCAAAATGGTATACCCTTTTGATAAAAAACAATATATTTTTTATAATTGGTATAAGGTGAAATATTCTATTTGTGAAGTAAGTCGTTTTAAAATAAGGCTATATCAAAGTTTTAGCCTATCTTAATTTTAAACATTTATGAATATTTCCAAATCAAAAAATATACGTTTAATCGGGCTTGTATTAATATGTTGTGCTCCTGGTATTGCCTGTCATTCCAACAATCCTAAAATAGAGGAAAATAATAAGGTGGCAGAAGTATTTAACAATACAGAGCTTTATCCGGACCAAAAAACAGCCTATATTAAAAAAGAAAATACAGTTCTGCTTTATTCTCCAACTTCGGACCATAAGCTGTATCTGGAAACCAACCTGAAGACGCACACTCTTACCATACACGAACCTGACTTACTGAATCTTACCGGATTATTAAAAATTAATAATTTCAGATACATTTTTCCAAAGAAATATACAGACCATTACCTGTTTCCTTTAGGAACTGTAGGGACGGGTGGTGGAGATTTTGTAACCTTGATAGAAGTCAATGAATTAGGTCTGATTAAAACCATAGAAAGAAATTTTCCGGAAGGCAAAGACAAATACCTTTATCAGTACAACAAATACGGGCAGCTCTTGAAACTGATTGAAGATAAGCTGCTCGATAAAGTAGTGTTGGAGAACAGATATGATGAAAAGGCGAGGCTTATCTTTCAGAAAAAAAATGATAAGAGCTATGAATCGGAGAGAAACCTGGCTTACAGTAAAAACAATCAGATACAGAAAGAAACAATCTGGCAAAAAGAAGTAGCACCTAATGGAAACGTAATTAAGGATGAAATAAAAACATTTCTCTATGCGTATAATAATCAAGGACAACTGATAAAAAAATATACCCCAGACCGGAATGATGTTATTGAATATACTTATAACAGTGAGCATCAACTGACCGGTATCCTTGAATATTCAGGAACCATAAGCACAGATGATCCTCAAAAAATAGTCAATCATTTTGTTAAAAAGACATATGCTTATCTTGAAGATGAAGTTATTGAAGAAGTCACAAATGAATACAATATTGTAAATTCCTCTGTTTTAATGAACGGAAAATGGAAAACAATATCCATTGAAGAACAAAAGAAGCAGGCATGGGGAAACCTGAAAAACCAATCCGCAATTCCTTTACAGAGTACTGAAATAAAATATTCTTACCAGCCTGCCGAAATCAATATAATAATCAATAAATACCACATTTATACAAACTATAACGGAAAAAAAGGTCCAACCAGACAACTTGTTGATTCAGATTCCATAAAATACAGACCAGATCATACAGGCAGGATCATTAAAAAAGAAACCTATAATCACGATACAAAAGAAATGGAGGTACAGAAACTTTTCTATTGAAAATATGGGATTATTACGGATTCCTTTAAGATAAAAATATTGATTATATTGTACCACTTATTAAGGAAACCCCTTAATTCTCATAAAACTAACACCATGTTATTAAATTAAACGTTAATGAATAAGATCACAGATCATCTGAAATACTTTTCAAAACTATCGGCTGTATTTATCTTCAGTTTATTTAAAATTTATGCCATAGGAATTCTTTCAACCGTCATTACTTTCTGTTTGGGAATCTATATTATGGCTGAAAGTTTAGGTTCATCATTAGGACATAGTGGAGCTCTTGCATTCCTGATAGCAACAGTGATGGCAAAACCGGTTTCTGCAGGTCTTTTCTATCTGTTAATGATTGCAGCACCATTTTGTATTGGTATTTTTTCTACAAAATATGGGATGGCGAGGATCATCAGCAGGCTTGTACAGGATCATTCCAAAACGATTTTGGTTCCCTTTATCGATAAGATTATTAATAAGATTAAAAACAATGAGCCGGTGGTAGTCCGTAACAGTACAGATTATGCCTTGGCAAAAGTCAGGCTCTTGAATGAATTTAAAAACAGTTCAGAAAATAAAATACTTAAACGTGTGATAGGATACGCACTGAATAAAGTGAAATTTGATGAGCTGAACCTGGGAGACGAAAATCTAGACTTTTATGATATCATCAAAACCACACTGATCGAAAAATTGCACGAACTGGCAGAACCTTCAGCTATGTTGTTTTATATCTATATCGGACTTCAGTGGGTAAGTCTTATCCTGTTATATTTTTTAAAGATATAAGGAAAATAGAACTTTGATAACAAAAATCCGGGATTTTAGAACAGGACTGAGAAAGGGTTAAAGATAAAAAAAACCGGTTATTACTTCTCTAATTGAAGAATTAACTATCTTTATCACATCTAGAATAAAATATTTAATTTTAGCAAAATAAAGAACCGCTTTGATTCCTGAACTATCAGTGATGAAAAGCAAAGGTTCAAAAATAGAAAAAACATCAAATCATCTCGTAAAAACAGAAAACAGAACGCAAATATTAATATAAGAAAAATTATAAATGGGAGTACTAGTAACCAACGAAACAGTAAAGCAGCTATTTCATATTGCTCAGTCGATAGCGAGGGAAAATTATAATGGCACTTATGGAGGTCCGCATATTTTGCAGGCTCTGATGCATAAAGATATTGGTCTTAATGAATTTTTAAAAAGCATAGACAAAGATCCCGGCTATTTCTACGAATGGGCAGATGTACGTATTGAAGAATATCCTAAAACCAGCCATCTACCTGATGAGGTAGGTCAGGATGAAGCCATGGATACACTTATAGAAGAAGCTGATGATATCCGTTTAAAACTGGGACTGGATGAGATCACTCCGATCTGTATCCTTACCGCTATTGTAAAACCTCAGGTAGTATTTTCACTTCAGCAATTGAAGTCTTTACCATTGAGAGAACATGATATCTTTAATTTATATAGAAAAGATACTCCGTTTACAGTTTCTGAAGACGGTGACTTTTCATCATTATTTTCCAACGGATCAGACTTTGCAGATGCATCTCTTCCATCCATTAAAAGCTATTGCGTAGACAGAACAGCACAGGCCAGAAAAGGAGACCTTGAAAACATTATCGGTAGAGATAAAGAGCTGAGAATGTTAGTAGAGATTCTTTGCCGAAGAAGTAAACCCAATGTAATAATCATCGGAGAACCTGGAGTTGGGAAAACAGCCTTGGTAGAAGGATTCGCTATAGAAATTACTAAAGGGAACGTTCCGGAAATGCTTAAAAACGGAACCCTTTTAGAACTGGACACCGGAGCATTATTAGCAGGAACATCTTATAAAGGTGAAATAGAAGACCGTCTGAAAAAAGTCATCACCGAGTGTAAGAAAATTGAAAAAGCGATTCTTTTCATTGATGAAATTCATACCCTTTTAGATCCGAAAGGAAGCATCGGAAATGTGGCTAATCTTCTGAAACCTGAATTGGCAAGAGGAGAAATTACCGTAATCGGAGCAACTACTCAGGAAGAATACAGAAAAATTATTGAACCGGAGCAGGCTTTCAACCGTCGTTTTGAGGTTCTGACTGTAAACGAACCGGATGAGCAGACTTGTGTAAAAATGATTGACGTTCTTCTTGAAGGCTACAAAAAGCACCACGGCATTGAAGTTGAAAAAACAGCCATTCCGGAATGTGTACGTTTAGCGAAAAGATATGCAAAAGGTAAAAAATTACCGGATGCTGCCATCGATTTGTTAGACAGAACCATGGCGGCGATCAAAATGCTGGACGAACTTTCTGAAAAAGAACTGGACAGCTGGAAAGAAAGCTATGATGCTGTTTTAAAAGAAGAATACCTTGACAATAAAGATAAGGCAGATGAGCTAATCTGGACTTATAATCTATTGAGAGACAAAATAAGCCCTATTTTATGGGGATCATTAAATGAGCAGCCTGCTCTTGATAATTCAATGCCGGTAGATCAGATCCAGAAGATCATAGAAGATACCTATGCAGAGCTTTTACAGCATGCTGCTAAAAAAAGAGAAAAAGTAGACCGTCTGGAACTTGCTGCTGTAATGGCTGCTAAAACTAATATTCCGATCGGGAAAATCCAGGCTCAGGAAAAAGAAAAGCTCCTGAATATGGAATCCCTTCTATTGAATAGGGTAGTAGGGCAGGATCACGCATTAAAGATCCTTTCCGATGCTATTGTTGAAAACCGAAGCGGATTAAACAAACCGGGACAGCCAATTGGATCTTTCTTCCTTTTAGGACCTACTGGAACCGGAAAGACAGAACTTGCCAAATCAATGGCAGAACTATTGTTCAACGATGAAAAGGCAATGGTTCGTTTCGATATGTCGGAATTTAAAGAAGAACATTCAGCCGCATTATTATACGGAGCGCCTCCAGGATATGTAGGATACGAAGAAGGAGGGATGTTGGTCAATAAAATAAGACAGCAGCCATATACCGTTGTTTTATTTGACGAAATTGAAAAAGCCCACCACTCTGTATTTGATGTATTCCTTCAGATCATGGACGAAGGAAAAGTACATGATAAACTTGGAAAAGAAGGAGACTTCAGCAATGCTTTGATTCTATTCACCTCCAATATCGGAAGCGAAGAAATCGTAAAGCAGTTTGAAGAAGGAAAAATTCCTGAATCATCTTCACTGATGCAGATCATGTCAAGTTCAGGAAGATTCAGACCTGAATTTTTAGCCAGAATTACAGAGATTATTCCTTTTGCACCGATCACGGAATCTATCGCAGAAAGAATTTTCAATATTCAGCTAAAATCACTTCATACCTCATTAACGAGACTGGGAATTGCTTTAAAGATCACTGATGAGGCCGTGAAAAATCTTGCTCTTGGGGGATTCAGCAGTAAATATGGAGCCAGACAGATTTCCGGAGTTATTCGTTCACAGCTGGCGAGACCTATTTCCAAAATGATCGTAAGGGAAGAAGTGAAAACCGGACAGACTATTCATGTAGACTGGATTAAAGAAGAAGAAAAATTAAGCTGGAAAGTAGATTAATAAGAAAGCAAATAGCAAAAAGGCAATTGATAAATTCGCCTTTTTGCTTTATAAATAACATTAAGATGAAAACAATTGTCAGAAATATATTTACAGGGATAATGCTTTTCGGAACTGTTGCTTTGGCAAACGGACAGTTTCTTGCGGCATCAGATACCTCGGAAAGCAGTGTGAGAAAATACCAGGGAATCATTAATTCAAACAAAGATCTTGTTGAATTTATTGAACAGTTGCTTCTTCAGAAGGGGCTTCCCAAGCATTTAAGAAACCTTGCTTTGATTGAATCTCATTTTGACAAAAATATTACCTCCGGAGCCGGAGCTGTAGGAGTATGGCAGCTGATGACAGCACATGCCAACCAGTATGGTCTTGCAGAACATCAACGTACAGATGTGTATAAAAGTACAAAAACAGCCGTTATTTCACTGGCAAATCTGTACAAAAAATATAATAACTGGGTAACAGTAGTAGCTGCTTACAACTGTGGCGAAGGAAATGTTGCAAAAGCTATGCAGGCGGCGGGCTCCAGTCAGTATCATGAATTCTATAAATACCTTCCCGGAGAAACCGTTAATCACGTTAAGAAATACCTGAATGCATGCTATGCAACAGGAGAACTTCAGAGTGTATTAAACAATTATAATTCAGCAAGAATTAATAAAGTTTTTTTTGAAGACGGAAACAGAAAGGCAACCGGCGCTGCTCTATCAGAAACAGAGATTAATGCAGGGTTCAGCCTGAGTGTAATTGCTGATGAACTTGATGTGAAAGTAGATGAAATTCTTGCCTGGAACCCGGGAATTACAGAAGAACTTCAGAGAAAAGGAGAAAGTTCTTTCTACCTTCCCACAGACCTGATGCCTGATTTTCTTCTGAGAAAAAATAAGATTCTTACCAGATCAATAAAAGAAAATGCCGGAGCTGGCATACAGCCATAAAATTAAATCATACCAACCAAACCTTATTAAAGGTTTGGTTATTTTTTATTCAATAACCGTTTTTCAATAAAATATATCAGAATCTTTGTGGCGGTTTTGGAAAATTACTTTTGAAAATTGCAGACATTGAGCTTTATAAGCTCTTGTACAGTACATTTAGAAAATATCCTTAATAATACTTCTTTAGCAATGAAAAAGATACTTGTTTGCATTCTTGGATTTATTATGGTTTCCTGTAATAAGGGAAAAACAGAATTTGTACAGTCTCAGGTGTATAAAAATCTTTATCTGGTAAAAAATATGCCTGATAATCTTATTTCAAGACAGAAAGTTATTCAGGAATTCATCATCGGAAATTCATTGAATAATGATACTGAATTCTATAAATACTCGGGGGATACTAAATATTTCCTGGATCATGAAGAGGATCCCGGGGGATTTTCCAGTGAAGAACTTCAGAACTATCGGGAAAATGATGGTATTGCTTCCTTGTTTTTCATGAAGTGTAAAAAAGATTCTATGAAAAAAGAAGGAATTTTAAGATATTATCAGGATGAATATACAGGATTTTATGCTCCTGATACCATTATTTTTGAGTGCAGATGACAAATGTTAATGTATGTTAATTTTCACTTAAAAAGTATTAATATTTCTCGTTGATGTGGAAAATGTTCCTTTTAGTCAGTGTTTTATGAGGTTTTTAAAGCCTTTGTTATAGCGCTATTGAGTAGAGTTATTAAATCCAAAGTCGTAGAATTACTACAAAAAGTCGTAGAACTACTACAATTTTTCAGATTTATAGTTAAAAGTTTTTTTTCCGAAAAAAGACCCTCTATATTTGCTAAACAATCACTGAATCACAAAATATTATTAACGATTAAAATTTACAAATCATGGCAGAAAGAAATTCAAGAGGAATCTTAAAATTCAACAACGGAGAAGGTCAGAAATTATTAAAAATGAACTACAGCGTATCAAGATCAACTGATGTATCAGGACGTGTAGCTTCAGATCCTTCTAACGCACTTATCAAAGTTACAGTAGAAGCTACTGAAAAATCAGACATCCTTGAAAGCTTACTGAACGGGAAATATAAGCCTACAGTAGGAGAAATCGTTTTCAACAAATCTCACGAAGAAGGAACATTAATCAACCTTAAGTGGGAGAATGGATACGTTATCCAGCACGAAGTAGATTTCGATGCAATCGACAGCAACAGTATGTTGATCAGCTTCGTAATCAGTGCTGAAACTATCGACTACGGTACTTCTCAATACGCTGGACTGTGGCCTTCGGCAGGTAAATAAGCCTATTCATCATCTTAGTAAAAATAAAATTGGTACAGGACAGTGCACTCGGAAGAGTATGCTGTCCTGTTTTTATATATAAGGACATCATAGATTTTAGGAACCCATTTTTTTCATAAACAGATTTTATAGATCTAACCTTATATTTTTTGATTCTGTTGCTGTATAATCAGCAGTTTATTTAATTTTTAATTTAAACACAAGCACTATGTTTCAGGATGACAAAACAATTAAAGTAGATAGCCCAAAGGCTGATATCAAAGGCAGCAAAGAGCAGTTGAAAAATGCAACCGAAAATGTTGCAGGAAAAGCAGAAGAAAAGATAAATAAAGCGGGCAGTAAAGTGAAGAAAGCTGTAAAAGCCGGACAACAGGGCATGAGCACTGTACAGGGAGCCAATATGTTTATGAATCAAACATTTGTTCCGAATAATCCTTCTATCATTGAAAATAAGGTGTGGGCCAAGCAGCCTACCTCAAAAATACATAATGCCGAAGCCATTCCTCAAAGTATTATTGCCGGAATCAACCGTGTGGTAAAACTGGATGTGGTGATTGAAGGGCAGATTATCAAGCATTTTAAACATTTTAAATTGGTGCAGAGCGCTGCCAAGCATCATGAATTCAGCCTTACTCTGGCTCATGACACGCTGGGGAGTGTAGAAAACCATAATCTTCAGGAAGCTCAGAATTTCCTTGGAAAAAGGATAACGGTGGTTTTCAAATATAAAGATATCATACAGGGTGCCGAACGTAACTTTGTAGGCGTAGTAACGGAAGTAGGGTTCAGCCAGGAAAAAGGAAGTCTTGGAAATATCGTTCTTAAAGGATATAGTCCTACCGTACTGTTGGATGCGGCCCCTCACATTCAGAGTTTTGGAGGAAGTCAGCCAATCAGTCTGAACAGTATTGCGTATCACGTAATCAGTGAAGGACTGGGACAAAATAAATTCGATTTCAGAGTAGATGCGCAGCATGGAAACGTTTCCTACAGCTGCCAATACGAAGAAACGCATTACAATTATCTGGCAAGAATGGCGGAAGCTTATGGTGAGCAGTTTTACTATGATGGAGAAGTGTTGCATTTTGGAAAACTTCCGCCTCAGGAAAAACCGGTGAAACTTACTTATGGGAGCAGTGTAAGTGATATTGCCATCAAAATGAAAGCTCAGCATGTGAGCCCTTCTTTCTATGGTTACAACAGTAGTAAAAATGAGAAGATGACGGGTGGAAGTGCAAAAATTAGTCATACCTCAGATATTGCAAGACGTGCTTATGAAATATCAGAAAAGACGTTTACCACCCCTTCATTAAGAGTGGCTCCTATAAAAGCTTCATCTTTTATGGATATTGATGCTTCTCAAAAAGGAACTGCCGGAAGTAAGGCCTCTGAGGTGTTCATCACTTCAGGAACTACCACTGTGCCTTTCCTATATCCGGGATGTACTGCAGATATTGAAATGCGTAAATCCGATAGCAATGAAACTTCTTATTTCACGAAACTGATGATCATCGAAGTTACCCATGAGGTAGATGCCAGAGGATATTATGATGGTAAATTTGAAGCCATTGCTGCAGATACAGGTTATATTCCACGTCCGGAGTTTGAAACACCGAGAGCGGAAGCGCAGTTTGCCAAAGTGGTTTCCAATACAGATCCTCAAAATCAGGGAAGAGTTCAGATACAGTTTGACTGGCAGAACGGACCGGATATTACCGAGTTTATCCGCGTAATGTCTCCTGATGCCGGAAGCAGTGATAAAGTAAATAAAAACCGAGGATTCATGTCTATTCCTGAAGTAGGAGACCAGGTGATCGTCAATTTTGTACACCAACACCCGGACCGTCCTTTTGTAATGGGAGGAATGTTCCATGGTGGTATTGGTGCCGGAGGTGGTGCCGGGAATAATGTGATGAGTTTAAGCAGTAAGAGCGGGCATATTATTAAGCTTAATGATGCAGGTGGAATGGAGATTAAGGATAAAAATGGTAATTATGTGACACTAAGCGGAGATGGTGATATTAATACCTATGTAAGTAATGATAGTACTGAAGATATAGGAAATAATCACACCATAAATATTGCAGCAAAAAGTACAATTGATGTGGGAAAAGGAAATTCTACTTTTACAATGGATAATAAAGGAAAAGTAAGCATTCAAAGTAGTAAGGAAATAAAGCTGGAGACAGGAAGCAGCTCTGTTACGATGGATGAAAGTGGAAATATTACGATTAAAGGAATCAATATCACGATAGAAGGTACGAATACTAAAATTATAGGAAGCACACTTACAGAGTTAGGTAAAACCGGAGCTGCTCCTGGAGTAAAGGTAGATGGAAATGTAACAATAAAAGGCGGGCAGGTCGATATTAATTAATAAATGGTTCATGAATTTTATAAAATATAAGATAAAAGAAGGAGATACTCTAGAATCTATTGCAGAAAAGGAAACTATCAGTATAAAGGAACTAATAGACTTTCATAATTCTCTTAGTACAATAACACAATCCATAATAACAAATTATTTACCAATACATTTGGAATATTTGCTAATTCCTATAAAAGATACAACTAAACAAAGCCCTGTGGATTCAATTGGTTTTGATATGAAAGCTGTATATAGATGTGAGCAGGTGAATACAACAATAATTGATAATAAAACGGTCAGTACATCATTACAAAAGACTCAGTTTAATGTAAAATTATCGAGAGCCAAAAAACTTGCTAAAGTTAATCTCGATGATTATTATTATAATCTAACACCTCCTTTTCTTAATGAAGTCTTTGAGTTTATAAAAAACACTGAATTTATAAGAAATAATGTATTGTTGAATTACTCGGATAAAGGCAAAGTAGACAAAATTCTTAACAAAAAAGATCAATTTGTTCAGTGGAATAATTTTAAAAACTCAGAACACATTGATGGAAATTTTATTAGAACTTTAAGAAATAATAATAAGGTTGCTTTTGACCAACTTTTAAAAGCTGGAGAAGTTCAATTTTCAGAGGAACATGATAGTGTTAATGAATATCAGGCAACACCTTTCTATTCATTGTTTTTTGATGAGTATCTTACAGATGAAAATTTTTCTGTTGGAAATATTCAGAATAAAAATTTCAGATCAAGTCTCTTTCCAACATTAGATACAACTTTGGAATTAAAGACATCTAAAATAAGTGAGTCAGAAAATGATATTTGGATACGGATAGTAAATTCACCTGAACTTTCAGAAGATTTATTGTCTACAATTAGAAATAGGTATGAGGAAAGTTATCAACCAAATATTCATTTTTCATTTACAAAATATAAGATTGATTATAGATCCAGAATAAATATTGATAAAAAGAGTAACTTAATAAAAGAAGGTATTCTGAGAGTAAGGGAAGCTGTGGTTGATAATGTAGAATCCTTGTTTGAATTTAAAATAAGAAGATTAGAACATGAATAGAGAATTTAATTTTAAGGCTTCAACACTTAATTTTTGGCATTTGTTAATATTTTCATTGATTTCTATGGCAATTGGTTTAATATTGAGCCACTTCATTTTACCCAGCATGAACTTTACAAGGTTGATTCTTGCTGGTTGTATTACCTTAATATTAATGCAGCTTATCCTATTTAGTAAAAAATATATATTAAAAGTTAAATTAATAGATGGAAAGCTGGTTGTATATAAAAATGCAGTCAAAATCATTGATGTTCCCATTACAGACATTGAAAAATTACAGGCTCGAAATATTAATGATAGTCATCCAATTGGGGATTTAAAAATTTTTATAAAAAATCAAAAAAGCTTTTACTTTTCATTATTAATAGTTTCAGACAGTAAAACAAAAACAGAACAGGAGCAAAATCTTAGAACTCTTTTACGATCTTTTATTGAGCAATATCATTTTAAAAAAGAAGATCATTATTCAAAATTGGGAAAGTCTAAATTCTTATTTGAATATATCAATCAAAAAAAAGGACAATAAAACGTAATAGAAGAGTAATTGTATAATAATTGAAAAAATAAAAGAATGAGTAGTTACTTACCCGAACAAAGCTATGTTATTTGTACCAACCATATAGGCACAGGCTATAGGCAGTTACAAATAGATAAAGATAGGAGACCTAGTAAAACAGTTTATTTAGGTAAAGAAGCGAAATTATTTTTAGTTGAAGTTGATATTAAGATTGATGATGATTTCAATTGTAAAACACAGTGGAATTCAGTTGTTTCAAATGCCATGTTTGGAGGTGGTGCTGTTGGAGGACTATTAGTAGCTGGGGCAGCTATAGGGTTAGCTATTCCAGGACCTGGTTGGGTTGTTTCTGCAATTTGTGTCGGGGCTATTGCTGTTGGAGCTCTTGTAGGTGGTCTTATAGGCTATTTTTCTAATAAAAGGAAATGCAGTGATTTATTATCATCTTGTGGAACCTCTTGGCAATTGCCACATCCTACAGTTAAATTTGATAAGCTTGCAGCTTTAACGAAAACATCTTTTATACAGTGTCAAGAAGGAGGTCAATTATTACCTTTTGTTAGTGAACAAGCTGCAAAGGATGCTGCTTTTAATGTCTTTTTATTTAATGCAGGTGAATTAGCTACAAATGGTGTTGTTTCAGCTATTGGTGGATTTCTGTTAACTAATGGACTTACTTCAATTTGGGCTGCTGTTTATGGATTGGGATCTTTAGGTGCTTCGTATATTATAGGCACAGAAGTAATGCCTTTAGTTTTCGGGGCTCAAGCAGATAGTATTAGAGAAAAAAGTGAATATGATAATGCGGATGATTATTATCAAAGGATGAATGCTTCTTCTTCTGAACATTCTAATAAAGAGTTTGATTGTGAAGTACAGGGAAAATCATCAGATGCTTCAACATTGTATGGAGACCAGCCTATTGGAATTTATGATCAGGCTAAAGGATTACCAAAAAATGATGATAATTTGAAAGATAATAATAAGGCAAAAGATATTTATGATAAAGCACTTGAAAACTCTAAACAGAATAAATCAAATTCTGCTAAAAATAACCCCGAATTAGCAGAGCAAATGAAGAAAGATAATAAAATATTTATTAATAAAAACGGAACTAGAAATGGAACTAATAATTCAAAAAGACATACAATAGCCGGGAGTCAATATAACTCTAAGGCAAACTGGAATAAAGCAAGAATAGGTGCAGGTATTGTTACCATTGTAGCTCCTTTCGGAGGATTTTATTTAGGTGAAAAAGCGAGGGATGCTGCAGCTTCATATGCTATTAAAGATATGGACTTTTTATCAGTAGATTCTGTAAATTGGTGATTTGACCAAGATCAATTAGATAACCCTAAATATGGAGATAAGGAAAACCTGTGCCCGTATGGTCTAGAGATTTATTAAAATATAATGGAAAGTTGTATGAAAATATTAAGTTTGAAGCAAAAATATTTCATGTAAGTCCTGAAACAAATTCTATATTCATTCAACAGTATCTATCTCGTTTTAAGCCTAAAGAAGAATATAAAGGTAAATGATTAATCAATATAGATGATTACACTTAATAAACTTCATATTTTACTTGCGATCCGCATTTTTTTTTTAGCATTATACCTTTCAGTATTATATTATAATAATCTGTCAAAAGGTCTTGGGAAGCTCATTGCAAAACGAAAATCATCCAGAAAACAATGCCAGAAAATAAGTTAAAGTATTCGCAGCTAATTTATAGATCACTAATCTTTTTGCTTGTAGCATTGGTACTGTTGTTTATTTTAGCGAACAGTAATAATGAAATAAGTGGTAAGTATTACTTTTCTAAAATAAGAATCACAAAAACTTTTATTTTTCATATCCTGATAATTTTTAGTATTTGGCTTTTGTATTTAGTATTTGTGACAAAAGATAATAGTATTAATAAAATAATTAATGTTGTCAAATTAAGAGGAACATTTAGTACACCAAAGGAAATATTGATTAGGTGGTATGTACTTTTTATTCTATTAGTGGTTCCTTTAATTTTTTCTCAAAATATTATTATTTATCTTAATTCGTTAAATAGTAGCCTTCTATATCAAGGAAGTATAGAAGCTCAATCATCTATAACAAAAAATGAGTTTGATAAAAGATTTAGTAGGATAAAAATTAATTACCAAAATAAAGAAATAGAATTATTCGGAAATAAAAATGATGTAAATAATGTTATTGGTAAAAAAGTAATTGGTTCTATATATCAAGGGCTATTTTATGAGTATGCTGTAATTGATGAACAAGAAAATATTAAAAAATAATTTTATCTTGAAAGTAAATGTTAGTCCAAGAGTTATCAAGTTCTGTTTCTATTACTTCAGATAAAATTGTCTCATCAAATTATTAATATAGTGAAAGGTTTAAATGTGTTAAAAATTGTTGTTATTTCTATTGTAACTTTTTTAATCATGTATTTGTTGTATGGATTTATTAAGGGATTTTTTGTAAATATTGATACTTATATAAGCAATTCTAAAAAAATAGAACTTAATAACGTACATTTAATTTCAAAGCAAAGACTGGGTTATGGGCTAGGAACTGGAAGCGGAACCGGAAAGCAAGAGGTTAAGATTTTTGATGGAAAAAAATATTATAATTTATGTTATTACGAAAAAAATAAAGCTGATAATCAATTTCTGAAATTTGAATATAACAATATTCCCAGTCACATTTTTGTTATCGTTAATTCGGATGAAATGAAAGACAATAAAGGTACCTTAGAAAATCCTATTCCTGTATTCAATTTCTCTGTAAATTCAAAGGAGATGATTTGGGATGATCACTCTTATCAAGAAAATATCAAAAAATATTTGACTTATGAAAAGTAAAAGACTAAATAATAAGACTTTCATCCTTCAAGTCAATAAACTAGACAATATGATTATTTAAGATAAAATATTTACTATTTGTTATATCCATTTTTTATCTCTAAAGGTTCAGGAAGGTAAGCAAACTGCTGTTATAATAAAAAGAGCAAGTCTTAATGACGATTTTTATTTTACTGATAACAGAGATTTGTTTACCCAATGTTTGTTTGAATTTAAACAAGAAAAAGTATAGAACTTGAAACACTGAAACAAATTCTATATTCATTCAACAGTATCTATCCCGTTTTATACCTAAGGAAGAGTATAAGGTAATGTTTAATAAGTAAATGAAGAAATTATCAGATGGTTATATCATTGAATTATCAGTTCTACTAACCTACCATGAAAAAAATAGCATCCATCATCATAGGAATCATTGCTGCTTTAGGGATAATAGCTATTGCAAAAAACAATTACGTCTTCTCGTTTGGAGATAGTGAACGACTGGATAAAGGCTGGAAAGCATATGAACATAAAGAATATAATTTTGCAATTACTCAATTTGTAACAGTAGATTTAAAGGAACATCCTGAAATTGTATTGCCATTAGCTGATTCATATCTGGAAGTAGGAGAACCCTATAATGCGATCCGGTATCTGGAACCTGCGTATAAAAATAAAAGCTACAGTACAGATGACCATACCAAGATTATCAATCTATTAGGAATTGCTTATATAGAAGATAAAGACTATAAAAGAGGAAGGTTTTTCATGGAAGAATCACGCAATAATCCATACAGTGAAAGGAATTTAAAGATCCTGGATTCTTTGGAACGAAATCAAAATAAGTAAGGCATTCCTAAGCAGAAATTAAAAATAGTGATAACAGAAACCAATGAAAGACAGAGAATTTAGTTTCCAGGGGTTAGATTTTAAAACAGAATTGAAATTGGCGCTGGTATTAATTATTCCTGGCCTGTGTACCATGTTGGGTGTCTTATTTGGTGGAGAACTTCTTTTTCCGAAAATTCATTTTCTAAAATCAGTTGCCTTTGCCAGTGTTATGACAATAGGAATATGTATGATTACTTTGAAGCAACTGAGCCGACTTGTAAAAGAAAAAAACTGGACTATCAATATAAAGGATGACCATTTCCATATTACATTTAGAAATCTGAACTATCAGTTCCAGGCATCTGAAATCAAGATGATCAAAAATATAGGCAATGTAGGATTACGCTACCTGACGATTAAAACAGCAGATCAAACCATCTAGATAAGGGTAGGAGACACAGGTTTAGCTCCCTTTTCTTCGCAAAAAGATATTGATGAACTGGATGCCTTTGTTCAGCATATCAAACCCTATATCACTAAAAACTTCAATAAGAAAGAACTTAGAAATATAATCAATCCTACCATCATTCCTAACCTTGGAGTGTATGTTGTAAAAGGAGAAAAAATAAAATATTCAATCATCAATAAAATGCAGCCATGGCAGGTTATTTTATTTATTTTAGGAATTGCAGGAGCGGTAATGACCCTCTTAATGACAGTTTTTTTTTATTATATTGATCATAAGTAATACTAAATTTATAGACGGATTTCTTGTGTATTATGGAATATGTTTTGGTACTTAACTCAGAGAAATGAAAGGAAAGAGAGAATTCATATTAAAAAATGTTTTGCCGTTTCATACAGGCTGGATCATTCTGGTAATTATACCTTCTATGGCTTTATATGGAACTCTTTATTATGTTTTATTTGATTTCAGTGTTTCTTTGATGGTATTTTTTACCCTGTTCTATTGGGGAACTTGCTATTTGATTCTAAAAGCTATTTCTGTAAAAATCACCATCTGGTTTGATCATAATTATCTTTATCTGAAAAAGAATAACAATAGGTATATAAAATATGCCAAAGCTGATATCATCGGATTCTGTTCGTATGACTATGAAACCAAGACACCACAATTACGGAATTCAAAAATATATTTTAAGATTTTCCTGAGAGATAAACCCAATATTTACCTGCACGATGTAGAGTACAGAATTCGCTATGATGAAGAGAAAGGAGCAGAATTGAACCGGCTTCTAAAGGAAGTTCAAAAAGAGCTGCACTTTACAAAAATTAAAAAGAAAAATAACTTCCAAAACATATATTGGTATTCCAGTCATTAAATGTCGCCTAAGCGAAACCCATTAAAAATGGTACAGAAAAATATGAGGTTCGGATGATTTTTAAATGGCCATAAAGATGATTTTTTAATATAATATTTCTCTTTAAGGTGTAATAATTAATTTTTTTCTGTTGATTTTTAATTATGGTTAAAATAGTTATTAATAATAAGTTGTGTTTATCTTTAACTCCATTGTCGTAGAATTACGACATAAAATCGTAGAACTACTACAATTTTTCAGATTTCCATCCAAAAGCTTTTTTTTCAACTTTAAGGCCTTTATCTTTGTCTTACAATTATTGAATAACAAAATTATTACTAACGATTAAAATTTACAATCATGGCAGAAAGAAATTCAAGAGGAATCTTAAAATTCAACAACGGAGAAGGTCAGAAATTATTAAAAATGAACTACAGCGTATCAAGATCAACTGATGTATCAGGACGTGTAGCTTCAGATCCTTCTAACGCACTTATCAAAGTTACAGTAGAAGCTACTGAAAAATCAGACATCCTTGAAAGCTTATTGAACGGAAAATATAAGCCGACAGTAGGAGAAATCGTTTTCAACAAATCTCACGAAGAAGGAACATTAATCAACCTTAAGTGGGAGAATGGATACGTTATCCAGCACGAAGTAGATTTCGATGCAATCGACAGCAACAGTATGTTGATCAGCTTCGTAATCAGTGCTGAAACTATTGACTACGGTACTTCTCAGTACGCTGGACTTTGGCCGTCTGCTGGTAAATAAGCCAGAACAACAAAACTTAAAAAAACTAATGGAACAGTATGCTTATAAAGTGTACTGTTCTGTTTTTTTATTCAAGACATGACTAAAAACTATATAAAAATGTTCAGACAAATTCTATTAACTCTCACTTTTACAATCTCATTCATTACTTTACAGGCACAGAATACTTCCTCTCTATATAAAGGCACAGTGAACGGAAAAATGCCGGTAACCTTATTTTTACAATCCGTGGAAAACGGATGTGGTGGAGATCCTTATTATAATGCCATGTACCATTACGAAAAAGTAAGCAATTGGTTGGAACTTAACGTTACAGAGGGCGCTAAGGGACAATTTGCTATGGTAGAAGAAGGATTTACAGGGCTGATGATTCTAAAGAAGGAAGGAGAAATCATGAAAGGGACCTGGATTAGTCCCGATGGAAAGAAACACATTCCGGTAGAACTGAAAAAAATAAACATAGGCAAAAAGGACATGGAAAGCTATGAGAAAAAAATGGAACAATTGAACTACGAAAACCACGATTGCTAATAATAGGTAATAGGGATCTCTTGCTCTAATCTTATCATTGTCAATGAGGAATAACTGCCATCATTCCCCTCCTCTGGAGGGGTGTCAAATTGAAGATTTGACGGGGTGGTTCAAATAAACATCAACACTTCTACAGTTGTCAAACAAGTCGATAACAAATTGGCACTGACTATCAGATTAGACAAGCAAAGCTAATTGACCAATCTTTTTCCGTCACGAATCAGGTCTTCCGGATCCCGAATCCCATCCCAAAACTAGCAAATTATCCTCCTATTTTCTTATATTTGTTCATTATAGATACTATGGACGCAACACAAGATAAAAGGCTGTTTCTCATCGATGCTTATGCGATGATTTTCAGAGGATATTACGCACTGATCAGGAATCCGAGATTAACCAGTACTGGTTTGGATACCTCTGCCATCTTTGGATTTACCAACTCTTTAATCGAATTGATCAGAAGAGAAAAACCCTCTCATTTAGCGGTGGTTTTTGATGTAGGAAGAGCAAGCGTAAGAACTGAAGATTTTGCTGATTATAAAGCTAACAGAAGTGAAACTCCGGAAGCTATTAAAATTGCTGTTCCATATATTCACAGGATTCTCGAGGGAATGCACATTCCGATTCTGGGTGTCGAAGGGTATGAAGCAGATGATGTAATAGGTACCATTGCCTGCAAAGCGGAAAAAGAAGGATATACCACTTTCATGGTAACACCGGATAAAGACTTTGCACAGCTGGTTACCGATAAAATCAAAATTTATAAGCCAGGACTAAAAGGCGGTGATATAGAAATTCTGGGCGTAGACGAAGTGAAAGCCAAATATGAGATCGAAGACCCAAAACAGGTGATTGATTATCTGGCGATGATGGGTGATGCGGTAGATAATATCCCGGGACTGGAAGGAGTTGGGGAGAAAACGGCAATGAAGTTCCTTAAAGAATTTGGTAGCATTGAAAATCTATTGGCCAATACCGATAAGCTGAAAGGGAAACTGAAGGAAAAAGTGGAAGCCTCTGCAGAACGTGGAATTTTATCTAAAAAACTGGCAACCATTATCTGTGATGTTCCTGTAGAATTCCATCAGGAACAATATGATCTGGAAACTCCCGATTTTGAAAAAGTAAAAGAAGTCTTTGAAGAAATTGAGTTCCGAAGACTATATGAAAACCTATACAGAGCTTTTGCTCCGGCAGCTACAGAAACAGTTGTAGTAAGTGAAGCGGAAGTAAAGCAGACTCCGGCAGGAACAGAAGTCAAAGGACAGGTAATGCAGCTTGACCTTTTTGCCAATTTTGAAGAGCTGGATCAGGCGACTTCTACAAAATCCTCTATTGAGCATAACGATCATCTTTATCAGTTTGTTGATAATCCAAAAGCTCAGAAAAAACTGGTAGACAATCTTTTGAAACAGAGAACGGTTTGCTTTGATACAGAAACCACATCTCTGAATGAGCTGGAAGCAGAACTGGTAGGAATGAGTTTTTCCTATAAAAAAGGACTGGCCTATTATATTCCTTTATCCGAAAACAGAGAAGAAGTATTACAAACCCTGGAAATCTTCAGACCGTTTTTTGAGAAAGAAGATTTACTGAAAATCGCTCATAATTTAAAATTCGATTATAAAATATTAAAACAGTATGACATCACCGTGAAAGGAGCGATGTTTGATACCATGATTGCTCATTACCTGTTGAATCCTGACGGAAGACACGGTATGGATTATCTTTCTGAAGTATATCTGAACTATAAACCAGTCTCCATTGAAACCATTATCGGGAAAAAAGGGAAAAAGCAAGGAACATTCAGGGATGCTGACCTTAGAACACAGACAGATTATGCTGCGGAAGATGCTGACGTAACCTTCCAACTATATGAATTGTTTGCTCCACAACTGAAAAAAGAAAACCTTGAAGACCTTTTCTTCAATATTGAAATGCCTTTGATGGAAGTTTTAGCGAAAATGGAACTTGCAGGAATTTCTTTAGATGAAAAATGGCTGGCACAGGAAAGTATTGATCTTGAAAATGACCTGAGAAATTTAGAAAAAACGATTTTTGAACTTTCAGAAGAAGAATTCAACATGAATTCACCAAAGCAGCTTGGAGAAATCCTGTTTGAAAAAATGCAGCTTGATCCAAAAGCTAAAAAGACAAAAACTGGACAGTACGCCACTTCAGAAGATGTACTTCAAAAACTGGCTTCAAAGCATGAGATCATCAAGCATATCCTTGAATACAGAACCTATCAGAAATTAAAATCAACCTATGTAGATGCATTGCCATCTCAGATTGATAAACTAGATAACAGAGTACACACCAATTTCTCTCAGACTACCGCAGCAACAGGCCGTCTGGCAAGTGTAAATCCGAATCTTCAGAATATTCCGATCAGAACCTTGAGAGGACAGCAGATCCGTGGAGCCTTTGTTTCAGGAGAAGGAAAGAAGATCATCTCTGCCGATTACTCACAAATTGAACTTCGTCTTATCGCTGAAATTTCAGGAGAAGACAATATGATTAAAGCATTCCAGGACGGAGAAGATATTCACGCCTCTACAGCTGCTAAACTTTTTAAAATTCCTTTGGAAGAGGTTTCAAAGACGCAAAGAAGCCAAGCCAAGACGGTAAACTTCGGAATCATTTATGGGCAGGGAGCTTTTGCACTGGCAGAACAAACCGGATTATCCCGTACAGAAGCCAAGCAGATGATTGAAGCTTATTTTGAGACCTATCCGAAATTGAAGGAGTATATGGCAGAACAGGTAAATAAAGCCCGTCAGATGGGATATGTTGAAACCATTCTGGGAAGAAAACGTCATTTAAAAGACATCAATTCCAATAATTTTGTAGTAAGAGGCCACGCAGAAAGAAATGCAGTGAATGCTCCGGTACAGGGAAGTGCAGCCGATGTTGTAAAGTTGGCTATGATTAAAATAGACCGTGAGCTGGAAGAACAGCAGTTAAAAACAAAAATGCTGCTTCAGGTACATGACGAATTGGTATTTGAAGCTCCGGCAGATGAAATTGAAGCCGCTTCAAAACTGATCAGAACTGAAATGGAAAATGCTTTAAAAACACAGGTTCCGCTATTGGTAGAAATTGGAGTAGGAGATAATTGGCTGGAAGCTCATTAAGAATCTGAAATTACTTAATAATAAACATAAAAACTTCTGCTTACGGGCGGAAGTTTTTTATTTTTATATACCTATCTCCTTCTTGATGATGCACTTCGGGTATGCGGTCTGACATACGTTCCGTCTTTTCTGTGATATCCCTTCACACTTACACTACCACTTGATGAACTTGTGCTACTAGAACTATAATTGTATGTTGATGTGGTCGTAGGAGTTTTTACTGGAGTATAAGGAGTATAATTGCTGTATGAAGTATAAACAGGATTATATGCCCATCCAGAGTAATTGTTCCATTTTATTTTCTTGTAATTCTTTTTATTGAGCTGAGTTGATAAGAATACTTCAGTGTTTTTTGGCACTCTAGTTAGAATATTAGTGGAATCCGAAGAACCATAAATTGTAGCATCTTCAGTCAATAAAACAGTGTAGTAGTTAGTAGAACATGATACTGTGGTTACACAAATTATCAAAAAGAAGAATAAATTTAAAATACGTTTCATGATGTTATTTTATGTTTTCAAATCTATCACGTATTTTTATAACTCCTTTACGGAAACCCGTACTCCAAAATAATTAAAGAAACCCGGTTTTACAATTGAGAAGAATTATCTTTTATTAATCTTACTATAGCTAAATCATCTGTTGGCTTCATTCCATAGCGATGTTCAAGTGCTTTAATCTTTTTGTTGAGCATTTCGTCAGTATCACTATTTGATTGATCTATCATCAGATATTCAATACAGTTTACACTTTCAGAATCAGCTTTTTTGATCTTTGAAAAGCTAAGAATTCCATCAGTAGCAATGGAAATGTCCTCCAATTTTTCAAAAAATACCTTTTGAATCTGGTTGGTGTACCAATTCTCAAAATTTGCATTAAGGTGATAAACGAAATAATCAGGTTTATTATCACGATCAAATTCGGTTATTTGTCCATTGATACAAATAACTCCATCACCAATAGATAAAATAATTCCTTTGTTGTCTGTAGCATCATAAAGTAAAATGATAAGAGTTGTTAATAGCTCCTTCTCATCCAGCATCAGATGCTTTTTTAGAAATGTAATTTCATCGAACAGTCTTTTTATGATTTCCTTAAGTTGTTCATCAATACCAGATTGAATATTTTTTTCATACAACTCTCTATATCCTGTTTCGATGATGATCTTACGAAGTATTTTACCAACTAAGGTAGAGGCAAAATGACTTTCCATAGCAGTAGAACATCCGTCCATTACTGCACATATAATTTTATTAGAGTTTATTTTTTTGATCAGAAGATGATCTTCGCAATGATTGGTATGATAATCACCGATTTGTAAAGAGGAATATATATTCATGAATTCGTTGAAAGATATTGTTATTTCACCAAAAAAACAATTTCCCATCCATCAATGTAATGGCTTTTCCCTGTTTATTATATTCCCAGCCAAGTTCAATGGCCTCAGTAATGTTAGATTCGATGAGACTAGGTGTGATTTCCATAGATTCTCTTCCATAAGGTTCAGACCTACAGAACCCCACATTTATTAATAGAATTTGACCTTCGCTCTCATGCTGAACAGGGATTTCATATTCAACATCATGTCTTTCATTGTGTGAGATCTTCTTTCTTATTTTCCAATAAAATACTTCGTCAATGACGATGATCTTTCTAAGTCCCTTTTTTGCGATAGCCATGATGTGTTGAGAGAAAAACCTGACTATAAGAAAAAAATACAGCCAGGTATTCTAAATTTCTATAGTAGTATTTAAACGTCAAATTCAATTTCGCCAATATAATACAGTTTGTTTTCTTCTCCATCCACAGAAACAGGATTAGGAATAACAAATCTGCTGGCAAAAACAATGGCATTTACAGGAGTATCCAGGCTTAGGTCATTAAGCTTTTGCTCCAGAACCGGAAGCCATTGGTCTGCATATGAATATTCTGAGAACTTTTCAACCAATCCCAGTCTTTCATCTTCAAAACCATATTCTATAAAGTCGTCATCGAACCATTTGATGTTCTGGGACTCTGCAAATTTTGAAACATACTGATCATCATTTTCCTCTTCCAGATAATAATTTTCATCCTCTTCCACAAAAGCATAAAATTCTTCTTCATTTTTAAAATACCCCAGCCAGAAGTGAGAAATTTCTTTGTCCATAATGTATTGTTTGTTGTATTGTTTATTATAATTGTTTAGAATGTATTTTCCAGGTTGTCGAAACTTTCGAACTCTCTTTTTTGATTGAAAAAACAGGGTTGAGACTTACTTTTTCAATTTGAACTGTAATATTACAAAAGTTTTCCGTTACATTCCGTTTTTTGAGCCATACTACACAAAGTCCAAACATCAAAAATAGTTCCGTAAAAATTTTTATTGTAAATTTATTCTATTGTTAAATTTTGAAAATGGAATTTCTACAGGACCATTATGTCGTTACGAATGAGTTGTTATTGATCTTTATTTCAGTGATTCTGGGATTACTGATTGGTGCAGAACGTGAGTATCGCAATAAATCTGCAGGGCTGCGTACTTTTATCCTCGTTTGCTTTGGAGCCTGTTTATTTACCATCCTCTCGATTAAAATAGGTGTTGCAAATCCTGATCGTCTGGCCGCAAATATAATTACCGGAATCGGATTTTTAGGGGCAGGCGTCATATTTAAAGGTGAGAATAAAATTGAAGGAATTACAACAGCCACTACCATTTGGGCAACAGCTTCTATAGGGATGGCCGTAGGTTCAGGATATGTCTATTTTTCCCTTCTGGGAACAGCTTTGGTGCTTATTATTCTGAGTGCATTAACTTATCTGCAGAGTTTTATAGATAATTACAACAAGATCAGGGAGTATAAAGTAGGAGTAACGAATTCAGCAGATTTAAAACATTGCGAAGAACTTTTTAAAAAACACCATTTAAAGTATGTATTGATCAAACAGCAATATACACAAGGGAATATCACTGCAACCTGGAGGCTGACAGGTAAGAATACGCATCATGAAGAATTGATAAAAGATTTAGTTGATGATGTAAAGATTATAGCCTATCAGTTCTGATATAAAGCAAAAAAATAAAGGCAGAAGCCTTTATTTTTTCTTGAATACATACAGATCCTTGTTCGGTCCGTCAATTTCTTTTCCGTCCATATCCAGTTGAATAAGTATATTTTCGCCCACTTTATATTTATAGTTTGCTGTTTTCCCTTTCAGAGTAATTACACTTCCTGTAGTATCCCATGTGAAAGATCCTTTATCTTCATTCTTCGATTTTCTTTCAAGATATTCTTCAGTGAGGCTGAAAGTTTTATCATTGTTCAGCGTTAATGAAGTCTTGATTCCCGGGCAGTCAGCACACGGAACCACTGCTTCGTAAGTACCGTTCCAGTCCAAGGTATTTTCAGAAGTATCACCTTGTGCACTGGTTACAGGATGAGCTGTACTGTCAGTAGCCGTTGTTTGAACAGCAGCAGAATCTGTAGCCGAATTTTTAGTATCCACAGTTTCTTTTTTAGAACAGGAAGCAAGAAATAAAGCTGCTCCGATTCCCAGGATAAGTGTTTGGTTTTTCATCATAATAATTTTGTTAAATATGTTTTTATTAAACTGACAGACTTTAAACAAAAATTGAGCCAAGGGAGAGGAAACAGTCAGGTCGCTTCGCTTGTCAGTTTTTTATACCCAACAACAATTCAACCTTTATTTTTACTTATCAGTTTTTGTGAAAATGAGAGGTAATTCACAATTCAAATTGATTGTTGATTTTTTTTACCCTCGTTTTATGGGTACTATTCCTATTTTTCTTCGTAAATTCGGGCAAAATTTTTGATTATGACAAAAAAGATACTTTTATCCGTATTTCTTTTGCCGGCTGCAATGGCATTTGCACAACAATATGGTGGAATGTGGATTCCTACAGAGCTGAATGAAAAGGAAATGAAGGATTTGGGAATGAAAATTTCTGCCAAAGATATTTTCAATCCACAAAAGCCGAGCATAAAGGATGCTGTAGTACAGTTTAACGGTGGATGTACCGCGGAAATCATCTCTCCTAAGGGATTGTTATTGACTAACCACCACTGTGGATTTGGTCAGATTCAGGCACATTCTACGGTTCAGAATGACCTTCTGTCAAATGGTTTCTGGGCTAAAAACATGAACGGCGAGCTTCCTAACCCAGGAGTAAAAGTAGATTTTATTGTAGATATAAAAGATGTTAGCTTCCAGATTATGGAAGGAACAGATAATCTTACAGAACCTGAACTTACCAAAAAGATCAATAACAATATTGAGGTTTACAAAAACTCTCAGAAAATTGAATCTTACCAATCGATTATGATCAAGCCAATGTACTATGGAAACAAGTACTATGCTTATACGATTGAAACTTATAAAGACATCCGTCTTGTAGGAGCGCCACCTCAAAGCATCGGAAAATTCGGAAGCGATACCGATAACTGGGTTTGGCCAAGACATACCGGCGATTTCTCCATGTTTAGAATTTATGCAGACAAAGACAACAAGCCTGCAGAGTATTCAAAAGACAACGTACCTTACGTTCCGAAACATTATCTACCGGTTTCTATCAAGGATAAGAATGAAAATGATTTCACATTTGTATTCGGGTTCCCGGGAAGAACTACAGAATATCTTCCGGCAGTAGCTGTAGAAAAGATCATGAAAGATATTGATCCTGCAAGAATTGCTGTACGTGATGTAGCTTTAAAAACATTGGACGAAAAAATGCGTGCTGATAATGAAACACGTATTAAATATGCTTCCAAATATGCTTCTGTAGCCAATTACTGGAAAAAATGGATCGGTGAAGTGGAAGGATTAAAAAAATCCGGAGCTGTAGAGAAAAAAGTAATGTATGAAGGGTCTTTAGTTGCTAGAAATCCTGAAGTTAAAACAACTTTAGATCAGCTGAACAAACTTTATAACGAGCAGGCTCCTTATGCATTAAATAATGCATACTATACAGAAGTAGTAAGAAATGCTGAGACTTTGAAGCTGGCAGGTGATTATTATGATTTTATTGCTGCTGTAGAAGCAGGAAGAATGGATGAGAAAGAACTTACCAGAATAAAAAATAAGCTTACTTCTTTCTATAAAGATTACAGTGCAGAGCTTGATGCTAAAGTAACGGCAAAACTATTGGCTTTATACAATAATAAAACCGCACCACAGTTTTTACCGGTAGGCTTCAACAAGTATAAGGATGAAAATGCAAATATCTCTTTGGTGGAAGATATGTCGAAAAATTCTATCATTACAGGTAGAACGGCTGTAAACGGAGGAACACTGACTGCAGATATCGATAAGGCATTCTCTAATCAGGATAAGCTGATCAAAACGTTGAAGAAAGATCCAATCTATCAGCTTTATGTTTCTATGAAGGAAACTTACATGAAAACAGCAGATCCACAATATTCCACGCTTCAGGCAAAAATTGATGCATTGCAGAAGAAATTCATGGCTCAACAGATGGAAACTGATAAAGACAGAAAATTCTTTCCGGATGCTAATTCAACGCTTCGTGTAACTTACGGTAAAATAAAAGGTTCTACACCAAGAGATGCCGTTTCTTATGGTTATCAGACTCACCTTGCAGGAGTAATGGAGAAATATGTTCCTGGAGATTATGAATTTGATGTTCCTAAGAAACTGATCGAGCTTTACAATAAGAAAGACTTCGGAATCTATAAAGATAAAACAGGTGATGTTCCTGTAGGATTTACAGCAACCAACCATACAACAGGAGGAAACTCGGGAAGCCCGACACTTGATGCGAACGGAAACCTGATCGGTCTTAACTTCGACAGACAGTGGGAGGGAACAATGAGTGATATCAATTTCGATCCACGTTTCAGCAGAAACATTATGGTAGATACAAAATATATCCTTTTCATCGTTGATAAATTTGCAGATGCCAGATGGATTGTTGATGAAATGAAGGTGATAAAATAATTTTAAAAGTTATACCTTTAAAGAATCTATTCGAATTTAATTTTGAATAGATTCTTTTTATTTTTAGGATGAAGGACAGGCTCATTAATCTATTGACAGCTTTTGAAACAGATCATATCGGAAAATCATTTCCGCTGAATTACTGTTTTCCTTTATATCACTGTGTTTCCGATGAGAATCTTCCCCATATTAAACATGTAATTGAATACAAGAATTCTAAAGATTTTGAAAAGGATATCGATGATCTTTCAAAACATTTTCAATGGGTAAACTGGCGGGAATTCAAAGATTTTACTTCAGGAAATTTCAAAGCTCAGAAAAAGATTGCTTTACTTACCTTTGATGATGGATTCAGAGAATTTTATGATATTGTAGCACCTGTATTGGAACGGAAAGGAATTTATGCCTGCAATTTCATAAACCCGGCTTTTATAGATAATAAGGAGATCATGTTCAGATGTAAAGCCAGCCTTCTTATAGATGCAATTGGAAATAAAACAACTATAAGTCCTGAAGTATACACTGTTTTGTCTCTTAATAGTAATGCTGCCATTGAAATTGTAAAGAACAAAATCTTAAAGATTACCTATCAGGAGAAAAATATGCTGGATCTTCTTGCTGAAAAGCTTGAATTTGATTTTAAATCTTATACAAAGGAATACAGACCTTATTTGAGTACAGAGGAATTAAAACATCTTGCCCATAAAGGTTTTGGAATATCTTCCCACGGCTGGGATCATCCAAAATACGGAGATCTGTCTTTGGAAGAACAAATGAAATCCATAGATAAAACCTTTGCTTATTTAAAGGAAAATAATTTTCTGTATGAGAGTTTTGCATTCCCTTTCACTGATTTTGGAGTGAAGAATGACTTCTTTGAAGAGTTGTTTAAAAATGAGGAAATGTACTGTACCTTTGGAACAGCAGGGATAAAACTTGACAGCGTAAAGAGAAACTTCCAGAGAATCCCAATGGAAACTGGTGAGAGTGCAGAAAAAATTCTGAAAAGAGAAATTGCTTACTTCAAGCTGAAAAAGCTGATTAATAAAAACACCATCGTAAGAAAATGATACAGCTGAAGGCATTCAATAAAAAAGAACTGGAAGAGTTCGTATCATCCGGTGCATTCAGGCAGTATGATTTTCTGCCTATTACCAAGCATCGGGCAATCTCTCAAATTAATAATCCCAGAGCAACAGAGGACCAGACACTCCTTATTTTGGCTTTATATGAAGGAAAATTGGCTGGATATGTAGGATGTTTCCCTGATTATTTTGTTGTTGAAGGACAAAAAGTAGAGTACGCCTGGCTGAGTACACTCTATGTGAATCCGGAATTTCAGAAGAAAAGACCTGCTAAAAAACTATTGAAAAAGGTTTTTGAAGAATACCGAGGACGAATTGCCATAACGGAATTCACCAAAGAGGCTGAAGCATTGTATATCATTATGGGTGTTTTTGAGGATGTTTTCCCAAAAGACGGAAAGAGATATTACTTTAGAACAGATGCCACAGGGATGATTCCTGAGAAAAAGCCTAAAACAAGAATAGGGAAACCTCTTTTCTATGTTTTGGATACAGTCGCCAATTCCTTAATCTCATTGAAGAACCTTGGAGTAGAAGAACCAAAATTTAAATATGAAATCCTTGATCGTGCAGATCAGGAAAGCATAGATTTTGTGGCTGGATTTTCCGAAAACCGGAGCGCAGAGGAAATCAATACCTTTATAGATCATCCCTGGATTCTGGAAGGTAAAAAAGAGGAGAAGTATTTCTTTTCAAGCTTTGCCGGAGTTTTTAAATACTTTTGGATAAAAATTTACGATGACAGCAATAAACTTGCTGGTTGCCTTTTGCTTCAGCTCAGAGATGGCTATCTTAAAATACCTTATTTTTTTTCAAAAACAAATGATGAAAGAATTGTAGCTTTCTTAAGCTATTTCGTCATTTTGAATAAAGTAAAAGGGTTTACCTGTTACCACACCGGACTCAATGAGGCAATACAACAGTCTAAGGTCTTTCCGAAAATCTATGAACGTGGTTTCAGACGGGAATATCTTTTTCATAAACAATTACTGGAGGAACTTCCGGAGCAATTCAACCCACATTTTCAGGATGGAGACGGAGATTGTATGATGACGTAAAGGAATGGTTCGGTTAAGAATATAATAAAAGCCGCTTGATATTTATATCGAGCGGCTTTTTAGCTTTTTTAATGTCCGAAAATGTCCTTCAGACTTACTTCTGTAAAAGTTCCCATTTTACTTACAGCTTCCATATTCAGGTTTTCTTTTTTACCGATAATGGCGGTATTAAAATGTACGGACTGAATTTCCGATTGATAAAACTGTCTGATATCTTCAAATTTCAGCTCCCGGATCTGTTCAAAGATATCCTTTCTGAAATCATGGTAAATACCCAGTTTCTTTAGCCTTAAAGTATTAAAGAATATGTTAATTCTCGTTACTCTGGTGGAAGCAATCTGCTTTAAAGCTGCATTTTTGGCATTTTCAAACTGTATGGTCACTTCAGGAAGTTCATTCATCAGTTCATCCATCGTATCCACAGCGATCATCAGCTTATCCGGCTGTGTCCCGATATAAGTGCTTACATAATCAGGGTGGTTCAGTTCAGCATTGGCAGAATAGGAAACATAGGCAGAATAGGCAAGACTTTTACTCTCCCGGATCTCCTGGAAAACAATTGAAGACAATCCTCTTCCGAAATATTCATTAAAGACATTCACCTTTCCAAAATAGGCAGGATTCACCATATTTCCTTTACCAACCTTGCTCATTTCCATCTGAACCATATCATAATCGATAAAATAGACATTTCCTCCGGTAGCAGGCTCAGGATATTGTTTCGGTTCAGGAATCTGAAGGCTTTCGGCTTCTGTGTATTCACCAATATATCCTTTAAATGCCTCAAAGTCCTTTCCATAAAAGAAAATCTGATAAGGATATTTGAACAATCGTTTCATACGGTCTGTGAATACTTCAGGCTTGGTATTTTCGAGTTCTTCCTTAGAGATAACGTCCATAAAACGTGAAGTACTTCCTAATTTAGTATAATTAGTAAGGGCAGTCATGATACGGTTCTTATCTTTTTTAATAGCCTGACGGTTTTCCAGAACAGTTCCTACAAATTGATTATAAATCTCCTGATCAGGCTGTACGCGATACATCCATTGCTGAAGAAGTAAAATCCCTTTTTCAATATTTTCCTCCAATCCGCTTAGAGAGATCAATAACTGATTATTAGATGTTTTAAAATCATTGCTGACTCCGATTTTGAAAAACTCCTTTTTCAGATCCTCAGGAGAAAGTTCATCTGTCCCTAAATACTGAAGCAGCTGAGTGGAAATTCCCAGATCTCTGTCATGATCACTTCCAAAAGGGAAGACAAAATAAACCTGGGCAATATCGTTGTACTTATTTTTTACAAAACTCAGTTTTTTCCCCTTGATCTCACCGTTCAAAATCTCCTTTTCGTAATCGATGAATTCTGGCTTGATATCTTCAGTTTTTTCAGATAATATTTCCTTCAGAAACTCAGATTGTGCATCACGGTTGATCTTAATAGGGGTAATGCCCGGATTTTCAACTCTGATTAATTTATCATTAACTCCTTTTTCTTTATTTACAACTACATAATTGTCCTTGAAGAATGTATTGGCAAAGGTGATAACGTCTTCTTTAGTAAAACCTGCATATTCATCCATTTCATTCAGCTCCTGTTCCCAGCTTCTTCCTTTTATATAAATATCATATAGAGTAGTAGCCAGGCCTTCTGCTGTTTCAAGGCCTTTCATTCTTTGAAGCTTGAAGTCATTGATGATAGCCGGAAGCATCCAGTCAGGAAAATCCCCCTTCTTGATAAGTTCTATTTCTTCCAGGACCATATTTGTTGCTTCTTGCAGGGTTTGAGTCTCCTTCGGAACTGCAACAATGGAAAAATAACCATATTCTTTTAATCCTACGGAGAATGCCTGTGCCCAAAGCATTTTCTGAGTCTGATTGATATGAAGGTCCAATAAGCCGGCTTCCCCTCTGTTGCTCAGAATATTTACAACAATATCGGCAAGCATGGCTTCCCTTGTTCCATAGCTGTCTGTTCTCCATGCCAATTGAGCCCGTGGAGTAGTGGGGCTTTTTACGGTAGTTTCAACAATTCCGGTAATAGGTTGTTCAATAATCGGAGTCTTTTTCGGAAGTTCTCTGTAGGGAATGGTCCCAAAATATTGATCTACCAATTGAATCGTTGCTTCAAAATCAAGATCACCAACCAATACCATGGCGTAATTATTAGGAACATAGTATTCCTCAAAATACTTATGAATAGCCTTCATGGAAGGGTTTTTCAGATGCTCGGGTCTTCCCAGGGTAGTTTGCTGCCCGTTAGGGTGAGTAGGGAAAAGAGCTGCCATCAGTTCATAGTTGACCAGCCTCGAGTCATTATCCTGTGCCCTGTTGAATTCCTCATATACAGACTCCAGTTCTGTATGGAAAAGACGGAGAACAATCTCAGAGAATCTTTCTTTTTCAATTTTCAGCCATTTTTCCAGTTCATTGTTCGGAATATTGTTTTTATAAACCGTTTCATCGAACCAGGTATGAGCATTGGTTCCTGTAGCTCCTAAAGAAGAGATTGCTTTATCATACTCATTGGCAATAGCATATTGGCTTGCTTCCTGGGAGATTTCATCTATCTTTTTATAGATTTCTTTTTTCTTTTCAGGATCCTGCTCAGCTTTATGGCTTTCATAAAGTGCGGAGATTTGGTCAAGAAGTTCCTTTTCCTTTTCCCAGCTTTGGGTTCCTATTTTGGAAGTTCCTTTGAACATCATGTGTTCAAGATAATGAGCCAGACCGGTATTATCTGCCGGATCATTATTACTCCCTGTTCTTACCGGAATAAAAGTCTGTATCCTTGGTGCATCAAAATTCTGGGCAAGGAAAACCTTAAGGCCATTCTTCAATGTATAGATTCTTACTTTATTCTTGTCGTAGGTTACCGTGGTATATTCGTAGTGGTTTGTATCTGTATGAACCGTTTCTTGATATTTTCTGTCTGTCATATATGAATTCATTTCATCCTCTTATAATAAGAATGTAGTACAAATGTAAGCAATCAAAAAAAATGTACCCCGATTTTTGTGACTATTACATCTATGATCATAGTTGAAAACCTATATAACAAGGAAAAATAAGTACATCCTGTTATGAAAATTGCAGGATTTTATAAAAGAATGTGAATTTGGACTGAGAAAGTTGAATTTCAAAACTGAAGCTGTAGAGTAATGTTGGAAACTATGTTATTATTAAAATCACAATAAAGCCACCTTAAAAAATGATAGTAGGCACTATTGATGACCTCTATAATCTTCATCTTCAAGGCTCATTCAATCATTTTATTTTTCTTCATTAAGAATAGGAGTCAAGAAAGACATAAAATCTTTTTCCAGATCTTTAGCCAGAGAAACGGAGCCGTACACATTCAGATGTGATCTGTTGTAATACATTAAAGTATCTTTATAGAAAGGAGCCGTTTCAAATACCTTACTTTTTGACAGATCATAGAAATAGATGTTCTGATGGGATGCGGCAAGCTTTTGCAGAGCTGATCTGTTTTCTTTATTTATTGTAACGACAAACTTTCTGGAAGTTCTTTTAATATAATCCCTGTTAATTTTTATAGGATCACGGTCAACAGTAGGATAAGTTTCAAAAACAACCAATTTTTGATCATGTTTTAAATTGCGGGCTATTTTTTCTATAGTCTCATATACTGAGGGAGGACTTATGAACGTAGAGCAGTTAATCATGATGATCTTGTTCTGACTGATGTTTTGCTCTGTAAATGGTGCGAGTTGCTGGGCGGCATCATAGAATTTCATTCCGTAAGAAGGAATTTCATCTCTCTTTATACCATGCAAAGCAATAATACCGTCACTCGTTACTGTAGTAAAGGAAAAATGGTTTCTTTGCCCAATATAATTTAAGAAAGGCTTGATAGTCAAGCCGTGGCTGTCTCCTATCAGTAGTATTTTAGGGCTTTTGGCAGCTCTGTCCCCGAAAAACTCTGTCTTTTTCTGATTATGCGAATCCACTCCAAAAGTTGGGGAAGTATAGATATCCGGGATCTTATAGATCTCCGCAACCTTAGGAAGAAATAAAGTAAGAAGACCTAGCAATACAGAGCCTGAAACAGCATACCGTAAAAATACAGGGCTATTTTTCTTCCTGAAATAATTTTCAATAAAGCGGTAAGAAACCCATGCCATAAGACCAGTAAGTATACAAATGAAAATAACTTCTGGAGTGCTCAGAGAATATTCATCATTATAATATCGGATGTACGCAATCAATGGCCAATGCCACAGATAGAGAGAATAAGAAAGCTCACCTATATAACGGGGAATCTTCTTAGCAAAAAAATCAGAAACAAAATTACTGCCTGTAACTAATAAATTGGCGGTAGCAATGGTTGGGATTAGAGCTGTGGCTCCAGGGAAAGGAGTATTCTTATCCATCAGAAAAGCAGATAAGATCAATATTCCCAGGCTAAGAGTGGTGATAATGTTATTATTCGTTCTGCTGAAATTCATTTTACCCTTTAAAGTAACACTATATAATGAGCCAATTAGAAACTCTGGAATCCGGGCAGGAAGTGAAAAATATTTGATCGATGTATCATGGCTGAGGTACATTGAAATATTAGCATATGCCGTTAAAGCAACAATAAGCAGGATGATCACAATCGGTAGAAACCTTTTCCTGATGAATATAATAATCAGGGGAAGCAGAAGGTAGAACTGCATTTCTACGGCAAGAGACCATGTATGTAGAAACGGGTTATCCTCCAGTCTGGCTCCGAAATAAGAATCTCCTCGTGCGAACAGTAAGTTGGAAACAAATAATAACGAAGCTCCTACAGATTTTTGAAAACCCCAGAAATCCCGGTCCAGATAAATAAAAAAGCCTGCAGAAGCTATAATGATAAGCAGAAAAAGATAGGCCGGGAATATTCTCTTTAGACGCTTCAGGTAAAAGTTATAAAAACTGAAATCAGACTTTTCCTTTTCTCCTACAATAATCGATGTCATTAGAAAACCTGAAATGACAAAGAAAACATCCACTCCGATAAAACCACCGGGCAGCCAGTTATAATTTAAATGAAAAATGAAAACTAATAAAAAAGCAAGACCTCTTATCCCCTGTATGTCATTTCTAAACTGCATTCAATGATTTTTAGTTATGTTGGGCAAAAGTAATAAAAATGTATTGAGTTAGGAGCTATTTCCCGCTATCCACTCATACTCCTCGCGCCACACACTCCTACACCCAAACCCTTCTACGCTCCAACCCATACTGTGGGGTAACCGTTTCTATCGGGGCTAGGGTAGGGGACCACTTTGTAAATGATGAATAAATAATAGATAATAGGTTGGCATCTATTAATAGCATTACCTATTATCCATAAATGATGGCTTCTATCATTCCCATCCTTTGGAGGGGTGTCAAAAATTCAAAGAATTTTTGACGGGGTGGTAATCTAGTCATTTCTGCTCTATGAAAGTTCTGTGAAAATCTGCGCCATCTGTAGTTAAAACAATAAAACATCAGCACCCATTATACCTGCTTTTTCTATAGAGGGGTACATTTAAAAGCCCACTACATAACGTACATTATATTATTTACCGCTGTATTCCTGATATTTTATAATACCAGCCTTTATCATCCTGTAATGAACCAGACAATATTATTTCCATAATAATAAAGCATCCACCAAAGTCAACTTCAATTTTTCTGCTATATAATCTGCTATATAATATATATGCTTTATATTCTCCTTTTCCTTACTATATATAATGTATACCTTCCATTACCCATCATTTATATCCCTCATATCCCAATAAAACATCTGCATTTTCCCCTTTTCCTGCCATCCGGCATCTCTCCACGCAAATCCCCAAACAAATGTTTAAAATTTTTCTCTCAACTAATCAGAACCTTAAGGGTTATATATTACTTTAATGTAAACTTTATGTTAAATAAGTTTGCGTGGTAATGGAGAAGACTCTATCTTTGCCCCACTGAAAAACGAGAGAGATTCAGTAAGCGCAGAAGAGCTTTTAGATAAGCAGAAACATTATATACTCCGAAAGATAAGGACGAAAAAAAACTTTCACTTTTTACTTTAAAAAGTTGCGGGTTAAAATAAAGTTTGTATCTTTGCAGTCCCAATAAAACGGGAGCGCAGGAGTAGGGAGATTGATGATTTGGAGAGAGTTTAGGGTTAGTTAAAAAAAACTTTAAAATTTTCTTTCAAAACATTTGGTCAAATCAAAATAAAGTTTTACTTTTGCACTCGCAAATATGGAGCGCCACTGACAGAAGAGAGTGCT
>NZ_JBBGZQ010000035.1:0-34626 GCF_037572595.1 Chryseobacterium sp. MYb328
TAATTATCATATTTTTATTATGATTAAATTTTATAATTTATATTTGTTTTATGTGTTGTTATTGCTTAATTGTTGTTGTGGGCTCTAAGTCACTAATTTTTACGGAAAAAAATTCTGCATGATGCTATTCTGGCTGGACTTTCAATAATGAAATAATGATAATTGTTAATCCAAAAACTAATAAAAATGAAACACCAAATCATTCATGAAAATCTTAATAATGATTTTCTCAATCAACAAAATCATTTTAAAAATGTAATTTCACTTTTTAATGCCGTTAGTGAATCAGTTCCCGAAAAAACGGCTATAATGTTTGGAAGTGTAAGCATCACTTATAAGGAATTGGACAGACGTTCCGATATTGTAGCTTCCTGCCTGCTTACTTTACAACTGAAAGCAGGAACATCAGTATCGGTATGTATGCCGCAGTCTATAGATCGGATTATAGCATTTCTGGCAGTCCTTAAAATCGGAGCAGCATATATTCCTCTTGATGGACAACTTCCTGAAAGCAGAATGAAAATGATGCTGGAAGACGCCCGTACAGAACTTATCATTACCGGAAATACTTATATTGACAAGTTTTTAGGAATGGACCTTAAACTCCTAAATATGGATGGGATGGTTTATGAACCGCCGGTAAACCATATGGAGATTGTACACCCCGACCAGATAAACCCAATGCAGACTGCATATATTATCTATACTTCGGGGAGTACCGGAGTGCCAAAAGGAGTGGAAATTCATCATGAAGCATTCTATACTTTTGTGAAGTCGTTTACAGAGCTGTGGGGGTTTTCAGCTAAAGACAGAGCACTTCAGTTCAGTTCAACAGGATTTGATGTTTCCATCATAGATCTTTGGATTCCTTTGTTCACAGGAGCTACATTGTTTTTGTATCCCGACAATAAAATAATAGGAAAGCCATTACTTGATTTTATTGTTGACCATAATATTGATGTTGTTCCTTATCTTCCACCGGCTGTATTGAGTACTCTTCCGGCAGACCTTTCCATTGGCTGTCTTCATACATTATCAATCGCCGGAGAAGTTCCTTCGGAACAGACGATAAAAAACTGGTGTAATCGTGTACGGCTTATCAATGTATATGGGCCTACAGAAACCACTGTAAGTGTAGTGAGTCATCAGTTTAAACAGGATGATACCAATCCCCATATTATTGGTAAACCTCTGGACAGTGCAGATATCCATATTCTTAATAAAGATCTTGAACAGGAAAAAAATGGGGTCACAGGTGAAATTTATATCGGGGGTAAGCAGGTGGCGAAAGGTTATATTAATAAGCCTGATGAGACAGCAGAAGTCTTTATTGAAGCACCACAATGGATTAAACAAAGATATGGGGTAGATTATCGCCTCTATAAATCCGGAGACCGCGGATTTTGGAGAGAAGACGGTAATATAGAGTTTGTGGGAAGGTTTGATGATCAGGTTAAGTTAAGAGGATTTAGAATTGAATTAAAAGAAATTGAACATCATATAGGGCAGCTTGCACAAGTGGCCAATGTAGCTGTAAAAGTTCATCGTCCACAGACAGGATTGCCGGTACTTGTTGCATTTTTAGAGTTGTATGACAATGATAAAGAACGTATTTCTCTTGAAGATATCCGGACCCGGTTAAAACAAAGCTTACCAACCTATATGCTTCCTGAAAAAATTATTCTGTATGATAAACTTCCTTTGACTTTAACAGGAAAGATAGATAAAAGTAAATTACATATTCCTTTACAGCAAAATGTAAGAAAGGTGAAGGAAAAGGTTGATATAATAGATCTTAAACAAGAGATAACTGAAATCTGGATGGATTTGCTGAATTTGGAAGACATCAATGATGGCGATAACTTTTTTGATCTTGGCGGCCACTCCCTGATGCTGGCCCAGCTAAATGAACGTCTTCCTCTTAATGTCCAGAAAAAGTTATCACTTCCTGAATTGTATCGTTATCCAACCATTAGTCTTTTTGTAAAGGAGGCGGAGAATAGATTGATACAGAATGAAGTCAGCCAGCAACAGAAAGCACGCCTTGTAGAAGAGCAGCTGCTAAAAGATGCCGAGCTGCCTTTTGATTTTGAGATCACTGTTCAGCCAGATCCGCAGATTTTAGTTAATCCTTCCCAGATTTTTCTTACAGGAGTAACAGGTTTTGTAGGCTCACATTTACTGGAAGAGCTTATTCCTAAAAATCCATCAGCAACGATCTACTGCCTTGTGCGGGCTGAAAATGAAGCTCTTGCTTTAGAACGTATTAAAAGTACATTTTTAAAATTCAAACTGGTTTGGAAGCCAGAATATGAGGCCAGAATAAAAATTATTCTGGGTGATCTTACTCATCCAAAATTAGGAGTTGATGAAAAATTATATGAAAAGCTGTTGAGTGATATTGAGGTTATTTATCATATGGCAAGTGATGTAAGTTATGTAAAGCCATATGAATATATTAAAAAACCAAATGTTGATGGCATGGCTAACATACTACATCTTGCGGTCAATGATAAAACTAAATTCCTGATCATTTCTTCTTCAATGGGAGTATATAGCTGGGGAAGAAGCTTTACTGGAAAAACCTGGATGACGGAAGACGATCCTATCGAACAGAACCTGCCTGCAGTGTGCCGTGATATGGGGTATATCCGAAGTAAATGGGTGATGGAAAGTATGGCTTCCAAAGCGCGTGAAAAAGGGCTTCCTTTGATCAATTTCAGGTTAGGTTTTGTTGTGTGCCATGGAAAGACAGGGGCAACTCCTTTAAATCAATGGTGGAGTTCTCTTATGCGCTCATGTATCGAGTTGAAGGCATTTCCTTTGGTTATGGGGCTTAAGGATGAAGTTGTGACAGTTGATTATGTGTGTAAAGCGATGGCACACATCAGCCGGAAACCTGATGCAGTAGGATTAAACTTTAATTTGAATCCTTTGCCTGAGCATGATCTATCGCTTACTGATTTCTGTGTTCGTATAAGTGATTATTGCGGATTGGAAATGACAGGGCTTGATTTCAGAAATTGGTTTGAACAATGGAGAAGAAACCAGGAATTACCTATTTATTCGCTGCTCTATCTGTTTACTGATGATGTACATGAGGGCAAATCCCTTGTTGAAGCCTATGAAAATACTTATTATTTTAAAAGCAGTAATACAGAACGTTTTTTAAAAGATACAGAAATCAGACCTGCTGTTTTTAACAAAAATGTAATAGAAGCTTATTTAAGATTTATGAAGATGATCTAGATCTAAAAAAGATTGTTAGTTAATTAACAGTATACTTCTCGAATAGCTTACTCTTCTAACAAAAGAATGATTTTATGATAAACTGTGAATAGGTCTGTACACGGTAATAAGTAAGCAGATTAAATAATTAAACAACTTTAATCATTCTACATTTGTTCCCTTTATATAATGATTAATAATTTGTTATCCAGTTCTCAGATAAGATTCTAAAACTCGAATTGATGAAATAAACGCAGCTCAATGTTGCGTTTATTTATTGTTGTAATTTCAGCATTCCATTGAAAGAATAAAAGTAAACTGTTTACGGTATCGAAGTTAATAACTTAAAGTATGTTTGTTTTGGATCTTCAAGTAGTCAAATAGAATCCAATGAAAAACATCGTATATTGCTTATCACTTGAATAATCAAGAATGTTTGATTATTTAGTTTAAAGTATTGTAGTTTCAAGATAAGAAAGTATTAATTCATGAATTATTATAAATAATAGGAAAAAAATCATCTGATAAAGATGTTTATTTTTATAAATTTGGAACTTAGATTTTTATGAAAAGGATACAGATATTAAAAGCCGGTCTGAAATTGTTTGTCATTCATGGTTTGCA
Source organism: Chryseobacterium sp. MYb328 (assembly GCF_037572595.1). NCBI lineage: Bacteria > Pseudomonadati > Bacteroidota > Flavobacteriia > Flavobacteriales > Weeksellaceae > Chryseobacterium > Chryseobacterium sp. MYb328. The sequence continues at coordinate 3,853 of NZ_JBBGZQ010000035.1, forward strand.
TGCAGTTACGATTGCTCAGGTGGCAGCTGAAGCTAAAGTTGGTATAGGAACTGTTTACAGGTACTTTAAGAGTAAAGAAGATATAGTACAACAAATTTGGATTTTACAAAAATCTGAAGAGTCTTTATATATCTTTAAAAACTACAAAGCGGTAGGTAGTATTCGTACGCAATTTAATTTTTTATGGGAAAGAGTGATTAGTTACTTTTTGGAGCATCCTCTTGAATTTCAATTTTCTTATCAATTTGCTGCATCTCCTGTATTAACTAAGGATATTCATGAAGTAGCAATGAAAGATTTTCTAAAATTTGATGAGCTGTTTGAAGCAGGCATAAAAGAACATTTATTTAAACCTTTAACATCTAGGCATCTCAGGCTTTTTACTTTCAGTACCATCAATGGATGGATCTTATGGGCTATTGATGAAAAAATGACAATTGACCGTGAAGTAATTGATATGTTTATAGAGATGTCTTGGGACGCCATCAGTATTTAATATTTTTTTAACACAAAAACTGACGGAATATTCCGTCAGTTTTTGTTAGATTTGTTTTACATAAAACAAATATTATGAAACACAATGATTTAAAAGGCAAAACTGTCCTTATCGCAGGAGGTGGCAAAAACCTCGGAGGTCTATTAAGCAAAGACTTTGCTTCAAAAGGAGCTAATTTGGCAATTCATTATAACAGTGAAAGTTCCAGAGAAGAAAGTGAAAAAACTCTGGCAGAGGTAAAAGCTTTGGGAGCTGAAGCATTCTTATTTCAGGGAGACCTTACTAAAGTAGAAAACATTACAAAATTTTTTGATGAAGCCGTTAAAACTTTCGGAGGAATTGATATTGCCATCAACACGGTCGGTATGGTACTCAAAAAACCATTTGTAGAAACTACCGAAGCCGAATATGATACGATGTTCGGAGTTAATTCAAAATCAGCATATTTCTTTCTTCAGGAAGCTGGGAAAAAAGTGAATGACAATGGGAAAATCTGTACTGTTGTTACGTCTTTACTTGCTGCATACACAGGATTATATTCAACTTATGCAGGAGCTAAGGCACCGGTAGAGCATTTTACAAGAGCGGCATCAAAAGAATTCGGCGGCAGAGGAATTTCTGTAACGGCAGTAGCTCCAGGTCCTATGGATACCCCTTTCTTCTATGGTCAGGAAACCGCAGATGCAGTAGCTTATCACAAATCGGCAGCAGCATTAGGAGGGCTGACGGATATTAAAGATATTGCTCCATTAGTAGAATTTCTAGTAACTGACGGCTGGTGGATAACTGGACAGACAATTTTTGCAAATGGTGGTTATACTACACGATAATTTGATAATTTTAAACAATTGGTGCATTATGCACCAATTGTTTTATAGAAAATATAATTATGAATAATCAGAATAATGTGATCAAAAGATATGGGAAGCATAGTTACCCAAAGAAAAAAATATTATGTCTTGTTTCCAATGTTGCCAGTCTCCATGGTATGGAGGTAGGTTTTTTTGCTGAAGAAATGACAAGACCTTTCTATGACTTTATCAATGCAGGTTATGATGTAGATGTAGCTTCACCCGATGGAGGAGAGGTTAAATTTGATGGACACAGCAATCCCGAAAATCCCGAAGGAGCTTATCCTAACGATTTGGTAAGCATCGGTTTTGTACACCATAAAGAATTTGGAAAATGGATGCGAAATACAAAAGCAATCTCCGAAATCAATATAAATGATTATGATGCTATTTGTGTGGCAGGTGGCGGAGCTCCTTTGCTTACATTTAAAGATAATTTAAAATTGCATAAACTCATTGCAGATTTTTATGAAAACGGTAAGATTACCTGTTTGATCTGTCATGGAACATCATTGCTTTTATGGACACGATTAAGTGATGGAACCCTTCTGGCTGATGGAAAAACTTGGACAGGCTTTGCTGACAGCGAAGAGGATATGATTAACCAAATGTTCGGAATGAAAGTAAATGACTACACTATTGAAACTGAAGCTCGCAAAAACCAAAATACTACCTTTGAAGTGGCGGGTGCATTGGAACCTTTTGCTGTACGAGATGGTAGATTGATTACAGCTCAACAGCAACATAGCAGCTACCTGGCATCGCAGCTGGTCATTGAAGCATTGTCTGAATAATTTTAAGTATAATTTAAAAATCTGGATGATTATAAACTTGTTTATGATTGTCCGGATTTTACATCTAATTATGTAAATGGAAAACAGAAAATATAAGAGAGCGGCTATTATTATCACGAAGTAATCCAGAAGTATCAGTGATATTATTGCAGACTCTTGCGTTAGTTTTTTTTATATATTCAATACCTCCGCTTGAGCATAGAAAATCTTAGATTTGGGTTCATTCATAAGCTATAGAATCAATTAAAAGTTTAGAAAATAAACAAGGATGATACTAAAAATTATAAACTCAGCATTGGTGCTTATAGCTGTATTTATGAGAGTTAAACAACGATAGGTCATGCTTTCTGGAAAGCTTGAAGTGATGCAAGTATTTGGTAAATAAGGTGTTGATAAAACTGGATTGGCGGTAAATGGTGCCATTACAATGATTGCGGCCTTACTGATTTTATTTCCCAAAACCTTTATGTGGGCAGCTTTTTAATGACCGCAGGAATTTTACTCATCATCTGCCTTCATCTTCTGGATAAAGACCTGAAAGGTGTTCTTATCGAACTTCCGTTTTTACTCATGAACCTGATTATTATTTACCTGCAATATTCTTTAAAAAATACATAATCATGAAAAGTTTAGTAATTATTGCCATATGCTTGTTCAGCTTTACAGCCTGTGGGCAGCAAAAATCTTCATCAAATAGCAAAACAAATAAAACACAACAAAATAATAATATGGATACCAGTAAATTAACAAACAATACTGTAAAGACAGTCTTTGAGGCATGGCAAAAAGGAGATAATCAGACTTTTTTATCTTACTTCACAACAGATGCAAAATTATATGATGACGGAAATCCCAGAGATTTTCAAAAATTTGTAAAAGATGCATGTGGACACGAGCGCTTTACAAGCATTGATAAAGTAGAAAATGACGGAAAAGAGATCTTCGGAAACTTTCATACAGAAAGCTGGGGAGATTTCAGAACCTATTTTAAATTCCATTTCGATGCAGATGGAAAAATCTCACGTCTTGATATAGGACAGGCCAATTAAAAACTAGAATGTAAAATGATGAACAAATATCAGTCAATTTTTGACGCACAAAGAGAATTTTTCTTCACAGATGCCACCAAAACTTATGAATGGCGGATGGATCAGTTGAACAGGCTTGAAAAAATGCTTGTCGAGAATCAGGACGCATTTTGCCAGGCTTTAAAAACAGATTTTAATAAGCCACCTTTCGAACAGCTTTTTGAAATCACTGTCCCCTTAGGAAATATAAAATATTACAAAGAAAACCTGCAGAAACTGATGGCTCCGGAACAGGTTGCTATTCCTGAAGGACTTGAAAAAACAGGGAACAGAGGAATTATTTATAAAGAGCCTTTTGGTGTAGCCCTGGTTATAGGACCGTTTAATGCGCCTGTTTTACTTCTTTTAGACCCTGCAATTGCTGCACTGGCTGCCGGCAATCCTGTTATCCTGAAGCCGGCCAATACCACAGCTTCTGTTGCCAGGCTTTTTGCGGAGCTTATTCCACAATATTTTGAGCCTGAAGCAGTGAATATCGTTACCGGAGGACGCGAAGAAATCACGGAGCTATTAAAGTTACCTTTTGACTTCATATTTTTCACAGGGAGTTCCACTGTAGGAAAGGTAATCATGAGGGCTGCTGCAGAAAATCTTACACCGGTAATTTTAGAACTCGGAGGTCAGAATCCTACTGTTGTGGATGAAACTGCAAATCTTGATATTGCTGTAGATAGAATTGCGTGGGGGCATAATGCTATTTCCGGGCAATGGTGTATAGCACCGGGCTATGTGTATGTTCATGAAAGTATTGCAGATATTTTTATTGATAAATTAAAGAAAGCAACCATAAAAATGTATGGAGACAATCCGCAGCAAAGTCCTGATTTTGCAAGAATGATCAGCGAGCATGACACAGAAAGGGTGGTTTCCTATATTATTCCTGAAAAAGTGGTTTTAGGTGGGAGATATGACGTAAAGGACAGATATGTAGAACCTACAATTCTATATCCAAGCACTTGGGAAGATCCTGCTTTGCAACAGGAGATTTTTGGTCCGGTACTACCTGTAATGGTTTATTCTGATTTTAAAGAAATTGTAGAGATCATCAAAAGAAAACCTAAATCACTTGCTGCCTACATCTTCAGTAAAAACCAGGAGAATATTGATTATTTCCTGAACTCCGTTTCATTTGGAGGAGGATGTGTTAATCAGACTAATCTGCATTGCTGGATAGACAGTCTTCCGTTTGGAGGAGTGGGATATTCTGGAATGGGAAAATATTACGGAAAAGCCGGATTTGATGCATTAAGCAATACAAAAGCCATGTTAATCGGAAATCCGGACCTTGAATTGGATGTTTTTCCTCCCTATGCTAATAAAGATATTGTCAAAAATTTAAGTGTTTTTGGATAACAGCTATAGATAGCAAATGGATAAAAGAATAGTGTTTATCACACGCTTTGTTAATTAATAAAGAGAACAGAAGACAGCCTGCAAATAAAATTTGTAGGCTGTTTTTAAAGATGATTTTTTTCTGTTAAGAAAGGAAAATTACTTCCGTAATCATAATGAAATATGTTAATTATACATTTAGATCTTCTTTATCAGAATTGTTTTTTTTGAGTTGGTTTATAAAGTATGATGGGCTTATCCTGGTCTCCTTTTAAAAATTACAGCAAATACTTCTCTTGAAGAAAATCTACATTCCCATATTCATATAAAGATAAGAAAGCATATCATATTTTTCTTAAGCCTGCTTTAGTTATTGATACTATCAGAACTTTTTTCTGATAGTCCTTTCAATCTTGGGATCCATCGCATTTGCGATTTCTGTCTGGGATTGTTTTCAGGCTACTTTAGCCAATGGCTGATGAGGTATATTAGTGTCTTCCTCGCGGATATATTACTTGTGGATCAGCCAAATATGGATTATTTTCCGTAAATAAAAAAACCTACTGTAATCAGTAGGTTTTTTCTGCTTTATTGCGGAGAGTGAGGGATTCGAACCCCCGGACCTGTTACAGTCAACAGTTTTCAAGACTGCCGCAATCGACCACTCTGCCAACTCTCCTTAAACTCCGATTGTATCGTTGTTTTCAGTGGTGCAAATATATAACGTTTTTAGTTACCAACAAAATATTTTTAAATAAAATTTTATATTTTTTCTATCCTGCAGCAGAAGGGGCTTTCGTCAGGATTTAGTTTAAAAATGGGAGGAGATTTAAAGCAATTGAATATCATTGTTTTGAGTGTAAAGGATACAGAGGATAAAGAGAATTTGGATTTGGAGAAAGACAGAAACTAGGAAGATGATGATAGTGACTGAATGAAAAAATAGAATAGTATTTTGCTTTTATATGAAAGCAGTTATATAATTTGAAAAATATATTGACGACAATGGATTATAAAATTAGATTTACAGAATGCTGGTTATAAAAAACATATATTATGTAAAGTATCCATTGAACTAGTGTTATTTGTAGTAAAATAATACATAAGTTTGGATTTTATAGGTAATTAATGTGAAATATGAAAGAAATAATATCAATTTTAACCAAAGAGGAAGTAAAAAACAATTTTAATGCCTTAACTGATGAATTTGTGGAAGAATTAGTTGTTTTACTTTATAATTCTGATGTCATTCTGGGTGAGAAAATATATGCAGAAATGCAATCTAAATTAGATGAAGAAGAGCTGATTTCTGATCTAATTGCCTGTTTAAATAAAATTAAAAATATAGACCCATTCAAAGAGTACTTAAAATCCTACACAGAGGACATTGTTGATATGGATGAAGTCGAAACATTATTTTGGCTATTTTGTGAAAGAGGAGATAAAGATGAAGCAAAATATTGGTTGGACCAAATTAAAGAAGGCCAGGATTTTAACAAAGCAAAACAATATTATGAAGCTTTCTTTTCTATTGAAGAATTGTGCAAAAAAATAATAACTGAAAAAGAGAAACTTTATTTTTCGTATTCTCACGATGTTATTAATAAAGTCATAATGCATGACAATGAAGTAGTTGATATCATATTGAAACAATTGGAATCTTCAGATGTTGATTCAGAAAAACAGACCATTACATATGGTTTGTTGCATTTTGCTGATAATAATACCGGTTCAGAAGCTGAAAAGATATTGAAAGAATTATCTACGCAAAAGCTCTCTATTTCCAATAAATTATTTTTAATAAATATCCTTCTAAAGAATGGTAAAACAGGCGAGGCGCTGGATTTATATCATAATGAATTTCAAACTTGTATTAATGAGATAATAGACCATAAAAAAGGGTTACATGAAATTGGTGAAACACACATGCTCTTAAATGAGAAAGATGCATTATTGGAAACTCATTCTCATGATTATATAAGGCTTATAAACTCTTATGAAGGAGCAGATTTCAGTAGTTTTGTATCTCCTTTATATAGCCTTACCGGTATTCAGGAATATCTTCAGAAACAAAATAGGAATGATAATATTTCAGCCAATAATTATGCTGTGATTTTGGCAGGAAATGGGCATATTAAAGAAGCTTCAGCTGTTCTGGAAAAAGGAAAAGATGAATATTCTCATAAAATATGGCGTTTAATATGCCTCATGTGTATGGATAATAAACAGTTATTTCTTGAGTGTCTGGAAAACGATTTATGCAATATCACTACTAAAGCCGAATTACTTTTAAAAATGGCTGATTATTATCTAACGAAGGATATTGATCTATCTAAAGACTGTATCAAAAAAGTTGAAAAATTAATTCCTGAATTATACATTTATCACCAAAATATTTATAAAAAGGAAGTGGCATTACTGTATTATAAAATTGGAGATACAGCCAGCTTTAAAGAAACTTATAGAAGTATAGATTCATTACTTGCAAAAATTGAGCTTTTAAATGCAGTATAAAATACTATATAAAAATTCAGCAGTATAAATTTTAACAGCATTTTTATGTATTGAAATACAATATATTACTTGTTTGAGGCAAAAGCTCCGAAGTCAGGAGGCTTCGGAGAGCAGGGCCGATGATATAGACCTTTTTTTTTCATTTAAATATTCAAATTACTTTCCTTTTTTTCGCTGAAAGACAACATATACAATTATTACTCCTATCATCATTAAAACAGATGCCAGGAAAAATGGCGCTCCTGAAAAGCTGAATGGTGCATCATCATGCGTGAAATAATAAAATAAATTTGTCATAATCGGAGGACCTATGATTGAAGTTGCGCTCACTAAACTGGTTAATGCTCCCTGCAGTTCACCCTGCTCATTGGAAGTAATATTTTTAGTAATTACCGATTGTAGGGCAGGACCACAGATCCCGCCCAGGCTGTATGGAATAAGGAAAATAAACATCATCCATCCCTGAGTGGCAAAGGAGAATAAGAATAATCCTATCGCATAGCAAATCAACCCGTAATAGATACTTTTGTGCTCTCCCAATTTAGGTGTTGTCCAACGTATAAGAACGCCTTGTACCAAACCTAATAATAAACCGAGTACTCCAAGAGAAACCCCAACCATACGCTCGGTCCAGCCAAATTTATACATGGTAAAGAAATGCCAGTTGCTTTGTACAGCATGAATCCCGATGTAAATGAGGATCAGAGCGAAGACCAGGCCGGAAACTTCAGGATGTTTTCCTAAAAACTTCAGGGATCCGATTGGGTTGGCGCGCTTCCAGTCAAATGGTCTGCGTTTACTTTTATCCAGACTTTCCGGAAGAATAAAATACCCATAAAGAAAATTTAAAAGACACAGTCCGGCAGAGGCATAGAACGGAACTCTTGCTCCATAATGTCCCAGTAACCCGCCAATGACAGGTCCGATAATAAATCCAAGCCCTAAGGCAGCTCCTATCATTCCAAAATTTTTGGCCCTGTCTTCATCCGTTGATATATCAGCGATATAAGCACTTGCAGTCGATATGCTGGCTCCCGTTAGTCCGGCAATAATTCTTCCTAAAAACAGCCAGCCGATAGAAGGGGCAAGAGCCAGAAAAATATAATCTACAGCAAACCCAAAAAGAGAAATTAAAATAACAGGACGTCTTCCAAAACGGTCGCTAAGGTTTCCGATCAAAGGTGAAAATATAAATTGGGTAAAAGCATAGGCGAACCCCAGCCATCCTCCATATTTTGCTGCTTCACTGATATCGCTGTGAATAAGTTCTTTAATCAGTTTGGGGACTACCGGGAGAATGATTCCCCAGCCTGTAATGTCGATCAGCAGGGTTATAAATATGAACCCGATCGCTGCTTTTTTTTTAGAATTTTTCATGGTGTAAAAGTAAAACGGGGCAAGGGGTATTTCCTTTACACTTTTATGGGTTTTATATACACTTTGTAAGCTTTTTGTAGGCTTATTAATATTTCCAGCGATTTAAATATGTCTTTTTTTAAGATATTGCTTGAGGTTTTAGCAGAGTGTAATTAATGAATAGTGTGGGTTATCCGTTTCTGAAAGCCTTTGGTGAAACTCCGGTAATCCTTTTGAAAGATCTGCAGAATACACTTGAATCTTCAAAATTTAATTCATGGCTGATCTGTTTGATAGATAAATGGGTGGATTTGAGTAATGTTTTAGCATGTAAGATCATAGCATGGTCAATCCATTGTAATACAGACTTTCCTGTTTTCTGCTTTAGAAATGTAGACAGGTATTGAGGAGTTAAATGTAGCTTTTCTGCATAAAACTTTACACTCCGTTGTTGAGGTGCATATTTTGAGATCAATAGATAAAAATTGTCAATAATTTCATGGGTGCGGCTCTTGGTAAAGCTGTTTTGATCTTTCAGTTCCGAATAAGCTTCAGAAATCATGCACATGAGTGCAATGACAAGATAACGAAGCATTTCAGTTTTCCTTGGGCTCGGATTTTTATGATAGAAATTTTGGATTAGGGTTACCAATTCTTTCTGCAATCCAATTTCTTCAGGCTGAAGTTTTACAACGGGTTGCCATCGGACTTTGTCGTTGATCACAAACTCACGCAGGATCGGAAAGGCTGCTATAAAATCTAAAGAAAGCCCGATTGTAACTATTTCTGCATTTTCACTCAGTGATTTTGTATCAATCATTAATTGCGGCTGCAGAACAGCAATGTCACCTGCATTCAGTTCATATTCAAGAAAATGAATCTGAGCCTTCATAGTTCCCTGTATCATGAAACCCAGCAGTAATCCGTCAAATATACGGGTATGTGCTGTATATTCTTTTCCGGGATGGTTTTGCTGATGGAGAATAACAATACCTTCCATCTTTTTTGAAGGATCAATATTGTACAACTTATAGACATTGTCAGGAGTTAAGAATAAAGCCATGTTCAAATTTCGGAAAAAATGCACATTAATGATGGTATTTGAAAGACAATGTTGGATAAAATCTTACAAATTGTTTGTACTGTCCATTGAAATGTAAATATTTAACGGAAGGACAGCAGTCTTTTAATATGATCCCATTTTTTCACCACAAAAAGAACGAAAGAATTCTAATTTTACGTTTTCATAAAGACCTTCTACAGGGAGATCCACGATTTCAAATAAGTAAGACTGATTGAAGAACCTTCTTTAATTCTTTTATAATCCTCTTTGGGTATGTATATGTCTTTTAGTTGCTGGTTTTCCCCTAATAAGTAAAGCCTGAAATAATGACTGTCTGAAGCCGTTTGGTTTGAACCGGGGTCTTTAGCTTTAAAATTAATCTTTTTATGACAAACACAGCCATGATTTTAAGATGATTGCTGATATTTAATTATTTTTGTAAAAAGCATAAATAAAGATAATTATGAGAGCAAAGGAGTTGATCACCAAAGAAATTGATACTCTGAATGACTTGATCCATAAAGGAATCGATAAGGAATCTAATATTCAGTTGAAGAAAGACTTATCAGACAGTATTCATTTACTGGATATGTTTGACCGTTATGAGATCAATAAAAGAACAGTTGATGATATCTGGAGTCTGCCGGATTTCAATACCGGATATTCTGATTACCGGATAATAAACGACTGTGAATCAGATGATCCTGCTCAATGGATTGAGTTGAGTATCAATAATGAAAAGATCAGATTATCGGAAGGAGATATTATCATCAGAAAAAAATAATGACCGGAAGCAGGAAGTATAAGACGAGTGGTTCTCTTCAGGAACTACATCACTTCCGGCCTATATTATTAATCTACTAAATTTTTACGGTTGTTATCAAAAATATCAGGCAGGTTGCCTTCTATTAACAAGTCAAAAAATTTACCGTAACCGTTTTCTATTTTGTATTCCAGTTCATTTTTATAGAGTGGGAACAGGCTGTACAGATTAATGATCCTGTCTTCACTACCGATCTGCATAAAATCATCATCAAAAGTTGCAGAAGGTAATAAAATACAGCTTGTAAACTGGGTATTTTCATCATAAGGCTCTGCAATATCGCTCCATGCCTGTAAACTATGGCCCTCAGTGAGGAAAGTGTCCATATGATGTGGGAATCTGGCCATTTCTTTTATCATACTTATGATCCAGTCATTTTTTCCTTCACTTGGAAAGACTTTTTCAAACTTCAGATCTTTAGGAAGTAGAATTAAAAGCTCTGCAAAAGCATAATCTTCCTTATTTTCGATACTGTCAGGAACATTCATTTCCAGCAGGCTCATTCCGGAAGTAATCAGCATATTGAAATCCTCGTCTTCGGGCTGAATAAAATAAACATCAAGGTGAAAATCCAGTGACAGCATTTCATGAAAAACAGTCATTTCTTCACTTTTAAAATGTTGATCAAGGTGTTTTTCCAAAGCTTCAATATTCTTGTAATAATGTTTTTTATCCTGTATTTTTTTGATCAGTTCCTTATCCATATTTTTTATTAAAATGTAAATGAGTGCTTTATATTTGTTTATCTTTTCTTAGTGATGCGTTTAAAAATTCTTTGGTCAGAACTCCCTTTATTGCCGGTTGTATTCCCTTGTTTATCCCAAAGTACCTGCCTTGTTCTGAGATAGAGTTTTCCTTTGATAACCTCGGCCTCTACATAGTCGTTCTGGTGTTGCTGGGCTGGAATAATTAACAGGTTCCCTTTTACAGTGGCTTTAAGTGTTTTTGGCGGAGCTTCACCGGTTCCAATATCTGTAAAAGTCGCAAAATTTTTCCCTTTTTCAAATCTGATATCTATAGAATTGGTAAAGTACTCAGTTTTATACATCCAGACTCCCTCAAAGTCAGATTGAATGTTTTGAGGGATTTCATGATCCTGCGCATTACATATTCCTGATACTAGAAATAGTAAAATAAAAGTCAGTAGCTTCATTGATTTTCTTTTGGATTGAATAGCCTAGGCTATATCTTTTAAATATACTATTAATTTTTGGATTTTTATACAGATCATTATCATGAAGATGATGGTAGAATCACATAGTCTGGGGGCAAAGAATAAAACTTTGAAGATAAAGAATCTGAAATTTTTTTTAAGCTTAATCTCATTTCAGTTGGGTTTAAATTTTTCTGCTTGTTAAAACGAAATAAAATGAATCCGATGACTGTATTCAATTTTTGATAATGTTTAAAAAATTAAAAAAATCAGAATCAACAACAGCGAAGGTAACCATTGGTAGGAGTAGCAGTACAAATATGACTCCAGGAATTTTGGTACTGGCTGATATCATAAAGCGATGATTCTTCCCAAAATGAAAAGTCCTCATTTAAACATTATAAATCCTGCTGCAGGAATATTAGCTTATGACATCCTCGCTCATCAGCTTGCCGTTTTTAATGGAACGGTCTGGTCTTTCTGGAAACCTTAAGAAAAGAAGATAAGGCTGAAAATAGCCTTTTGAATATTCTGATGTTAATTTGATGAAAGTATTTTGAATTAAATTAAAAAAAATAAGATCAGTTATTAGGATGTAGCAGGTTTATATTAAATTTATGGGCATCATATAATTTGAGATAAATACCGGATCATGAAACAATTTACATTCAAATACCAGAACAATAAAGGAGGTTTATATGTTTTGCTGGCTTTTTTCGGTATTCCTCTGATTGTAATTTTACTGAGTACGGTTCTTTTGGATACCATTCCGTGGGGGTTATGGATCATCATTCCCCTCGGAATCGGAGCTGTAATTTATTGTATGGCCCGGTTTATCAAAATATCTGCAGAAACGGATACGCTTGTAGTAGATCATGAAGGTTTTACTTCAGAAAAGCATGGCCGTATTCGTTATGAAGATATCCACAGTATTCCGCCTTATAACTTTTTGCAGGCTCCACCACCTTCTATGCGGATAAAACTGAATAATGGTAAAAAGCTGGTGTGGCAATTTAATCCCCGGAATCAAAAATCAGTGAATGATATTGCAGTATTCACTGCATTCAGGGATGAACTTTTTCGGAATCTGGAAGAGAGGGCCCGACAGCCTTTGCAAACTCATGACGAAAATATTGAGAAAAATAAATTACAGGAAAAAGCAGCCCGTCTTGTAGAACAATTACAGGTTTCTAAGAAACGAAACTATAAATATATTGTCATTCCTTTGTCAATTCTCTCTGCTGTGTTGATATTGGCACGTACCTGTGGTACAGAGATCATCCAAAACAAAAGAAAAGAAGAAGCAAGATCGCTCACCAGATCAATGTTTCAGATAGAATCTGATTATGAGAAGAACTTCCGGCAGGCACAGAAAGTTGCAGCAGATTATTCTCTGAAGTTTGGCCCTGTAACTCTTTTTACCAATGATCGGGGAGCTTCTGTAGAATTTGTTCCGGAGATAGGTGGAGATCCCTATATACCGAAAATAGAGATTATGGGTTTACGGCGTATAGAAGACAATGAAATTCTTGAAAAGTACATCAAACATCCTGACAGTGTTGCCTATCATCTGGCAGTGATCAATAAATCTGAAAAATTCTTTGCTATAATGAATAAGAGTATATTCAGTCAGGATGATGGGAGTGGTGCTTCTGTTTATCTCACTGTTTATAATCCGCATGAGTCATTTCCTCCTTCCAATGTTCAGACATCAAAAGATGCCACATTCAGACCGATTGAGTTCAGTTCTTCCATTGATTTGCCTCTAAAAGGTGATTTTACAGATAAAATCCTTGAAAATATGGACTATGCAGCCGTTCGTTCGGTTCTACAGAAATATAAGGGTACATCTTTTTATATGGCCGCAAAAGAACTGGATGGAGTCTCTGCCGAGAGATTTCAGAAACTGAAAGAAATGATTATTTCTGACTTTGAAAAACACGGGATTTCAACCGAGACTTTTCTTGAACAAAGCTTCAATACCAGTGCTGCGCATTAGGAATCCAAAATATTGAACCCAATACGATTGACGTATTTTTGTAAATTTATGGAAAAGGAATTAGAACTCTTATTGTCAGAAATTTCAAAAATCTGAAACAAAATATTTATACTATGGAATTTTCACCGTTCAATACTGTTGTTAAGCTCTGTATTCAGGGAATGAGTATGGAAGAACAAAATAAACCTGCAGAAGCGGAAAAATTATTTATGCAAGGCTGGAATGAAGCAACAAACGATGTTGAGAAATTTCTTTCTGCATATTATATAGCACGACAGCAAAAAACACCATCTGATCAGTTGAAATGGCTCGAAACAGCGCTACAGTATGCTTTAAAAGCAAATGATGATACTGCCGGGAGCTCTTTTTACACCCTTTATGTAAAGATGGCTAAATGCTACGAAGAACTTTCAGATCCGGAAAAATCAAAAGAGTATAATGAGTTGGCGATATCAGTGAAAGATAAAATTTTTGATAAAGGTCCTTTTTATCATGGAACCAGAGCTGACCTGCAAATAGGAGATCTGCTAACGGCAGGTGGGCATTCTAATTATAAGTCAGAATTCATAATGAATCATATTTATTTTACAGCATTGGTAAATGGTGCAGGACTTGCGGCTGCATTAGCAAAGGGAATTGGATCTGAGCGGGTATATATTGTGGAACCAACAGGGCATTTTGAAAATGACCCGAATCTGACTGATAAAAAATTTCCAGGGAATCCAACCCGTTCTTACCGTTCAGAAGCCCCATTGAAAATTATTGGGGAAGTGACTGACTGGACTAAGCCCAATCCTGAAGATCTTCATAAATTCCGTGAAAAACTGGAAAACAATAAAGGAGATATAATCAATTAATCGAAGGGGAAATCCATCCGTATCAATAAAAAAGCGATGAAACTTATGTCTCATCGCTTTCTGTTACTAAGGTAAATTAATTCTTTTACCTTGTTCAGGGAAAATATATTTTACCTTTAAAGGATTGTTTTTCAATAACTCTTTTTTTATGATCTCAGGATTATCACCGGTAGGCTTTCTATGGGTCACTACAATTGTAAGACCTTCCAGATCTTTCTGTCCTGTTTTTTCTTTTAGCTTTTTGAGTTCTTCCACCAATAGATCAGGGGTAAGATGGCCAAACAGTAAATTTTCAGGCTGGCTGTTCGGGAAAGAAACTTCAATCAATATAGTGTTCAGTTGTTTCTTCTTTATCAATGGAGCTACATTTTTCCAAAGGTTATCCATGCGGTCAGACTTTTCGATTCTGTCGGCACCGGTATCACCAAGATAAAGCAGATAATGATCATTGTTTCTTACAAGTGCCGCACTGCTTTTATACGGATTTACGTGGCTTAGCTCATATCCTGTTAAGAAAAAAGATGTCTTTTGTGTCGGGATTTCCACTCCCTCCTGAAGCTCATTATAATGGTACTTTCCAAGGATCGGTTTCTGTCCCTGATCTGCAAAATTGATCCAGGTATCTGTGATAAAATAATGATTCTGCAGGATTTGAACCACTGATGGGATAGCAAAAATATCTTTTTTGGCATCAGCTGGAGAATTGATAATAAGCCCTGCCAGATGGTCCAGATGACCGTGGGAAATGAAGTATCCTTTGATCTGATCTTTAAGAACCGTTTCTTCCGGACCGGTAAGACTTTTCTCTTCAACTGCTTTTCGGATTCCGGTATTTACAGTTCCGGCATCAAGGCAAAGAAATGTATTGTCTTGGGTGGCTCCGACTAAATAAGCGGATAAATTGTCCTCCTGTTCTCCTCCATAAATACCCAATGGAATAACGTCAAAATTTTGTGCCTGGCAGGCCAGATGTAAAACAAGTGCCAGTAAAGAAAATGCTGCTTTTTTCATTCTATTAAAAACTAAAAACCTGACCTTTGCGGCAGGGTAATGCAAATTTACATTATTTTTCTCCGGTTCTGCTGATCAAAAGTCTGTCATTGTTGAAGAAAAAAGGGGTCAGGCGCAAAAGTCTGAAGCTAAAGACTTATCAGAACTAAAGAAAAATATATTAAAATAGGATAAACAATAGCATTGATTTCTTTAAAAGATAATAGTTTAAATTCATTGTCTGTCAGTAATTGTCTGCCAAATAGCAACTTCCATCATCTATCCTCCAGCTTCCTGACCATTTCTCCTAATTTTATTATCTTTAAAGCTGAAAAACCATCAAAAACAGTCAATATGAAGATACAACCGTCCACTTTAACTCTAGCAATACTTTTTCAGTTCTTGAGTATAACTGCATTTTCTCAAAAAACGGCAGCTTTGAACTCCTTACTGGATAAAAATACTGAATTTATTTTTCCGCAGACACCGGATAAAATCTCGAAGGCATTACATACGGGAACTGTTTTTTATGAAGATGCCAACGAGGAAAAATATGCCAAATGGATTACAGAATCAGGATTGGAGCTATATTCTAGCCTTGGAAAAAATAATGTTATTAATGAAATGTTTTTTGAAATCCCTGATGATAAAGTATTGATCGTAGGTGGATTACCTTATAATCTTACTCTAAATAAAACAACACTGGAGGAAGCTAAAATTAAATTCAAAAAATATGGTGCAAAAGCTAAGAAACTGAGCGCTGACAGTGAATTTCCAGAAGGGTCAGAGCTGATTTTTAAAAGTGGGAAACACTATTCAACATTGTTTTTTAATGATAAAAATCTTTTAAAATCTTTAAGAATTACAACAGAACTTATTGATCCTGCAGCCAATTAAACAGGCTGAAAATTTTCTATTACTAAAAGGAGAAAATTTATAAGTTAGTAGGGGATTCATATTAAAAAACTATAACCATGAACGAAAAAAAATTAAATGAATTAACTGATCAGGAGCTTTTAGAGAAAAAGAAGAAATCTAAATCTGGGAAAATAATAAATGCTGCTCTTATAGGGGCTTTCATTGGTATTGCAGTATACAGCAGTGTAAAGAACGGATTTGGATTTTTTACACTTTTTCCGCTATTTTTTGCAGGTCTTCTGGGAGTTCAGTATACCAGACGAGATCAGGCATTGGAACAGGAGCTGGAATCCAGGAACCTGAAATAGAATCAATGTTCAGGTATTAATGTTTGCCATTATCTGGAATTGAAAGAAACGCTTCAGAATCTTGATGGAAAATATTCTTCCCAGGCTATATTGAACAAAGCCGGAAAGAAGATCAAAGTCATGAATTGAGGTATGATCTTACTTTGATCATAAAAGGAAC
The DNA here is from genome assembly GCF_037572595.1 of Chryseobacterium sp. MYb328. Taxonomy (NCBI): domain Bacteria; kingdom Pseudomonadati; phylum Bacteroidota; class Flavobacteriia; order Flavobacteriales; family Weeksellaceae; genus Chryseobacterium; species Chryseobacterium sp. MYb328. The sequence goes on from NZ_JBBGZQ010000035.1 coordinate 20,555, forward strand.
TGATGTTTTTAATCCGATGGCCTTTGCTCAATAATACTTTTATAGGTGAAAATCCTGTCTCCTTCGTTGAACATATTCGATAATAATACCAGATCATGAGTTCCGTATTGGAATGCTTTTGCTTTCAATTTTGAATGGATGGTTTCCGGAGTGCCTATGATGACTTTATCAAGCAGAGCGTTGAACAATTCTTCGTCTTCACTGTTGTTAATAAGTGTTTCTACCTCTTCAGAAGGTTTCAATGCTTTAGGGGCTAAAATATTTCTGGATTCTACGAACTGATATACCATTCCATATGCATTCCGGCGTGCCTGTTCAAGACTTTCAGCAACAGAAACAGAGAGAGCTACCTGAAAAGAAGGGAGATCATTGTATCCTGTAGGGTTAAATTCTTCCAGATACATTTTCTGGATTTCGGTATTTGATCCTTCTGCAATGAAATCAGCCATAGAGTAGGAGATACCAAATTTTGCAGCTTCTTTAGCGGAACTTTCTCCGGAGCCTAGCCAAGTGACCTCTGGCAATGTTGAGATATGAGTCGGCTGGGCAAATAGCTCAGCACCCTTATAGCTTTGTTCTTTGATATAAGCAATGATTTCTTCCAGTTTTTCATTCACATTATTCAGAATAGGAAGTTTATGACCATTTAAAGCGAGCACTGCATCTTTCAGACCTCCCGGAGCTTTTCCCAAACCAAGTATAAAACGGTCGGGATAGAGTAGCGCGAGCATTTTTGCCCATTCTGCAATTTTAAAAGCGGAATAGTTTCGAAGCATAATTCCTCCGGTGCCTACTTTGATTTTTTTTGTATTGGAAAGAACCGTTGTTGCCAGGATTTCCGGACTGGAACTTCCATAGGCTTCCACACCATGGTGTTCTGCATATAAAATGCTGTGATAACCCAGCTCATCAGCTATTTTGGCTAGGTTCAAACTGTTTTTGAGCGCAGTAGCAGCATTACTGCCTTTAATAACTGGAGTCTGGTCCAGGATGCTTAATTTCAGTTTCATTGTATTGATTTATGGGGCCATTAATGTAAGACAAAAAAAGGGAGACCTTCAAAAGATCTCCTGCTTTTTATTATTAATTTTTATGCTTAATTTAGTTGATCTCAACAAAAAGTTCTTCCTTCGATCTTCTTACTCTGTCCAGTTTTCCCCACCAGTCGGTCTCTTCATCTTTATAACCAAGAGCCATTAAAACAGTACTTTTTAAGCCTTGTTCAGGTAAATTCAGTAATTCATCCACTGCTTCATTGTTGAATCCTTCTATAGGAGTCGCATCCACTCTAAGGTCCGCAGCTGCCAAGAGCCCAAATCCTAAAGCAATGTAGGCTTGTTTGGAAGCGTTGTTAAAATGCTGTTCTCTGGTTTGTTTTTCCAGCATGCCCAATAGGTTCAAACGATAATCATCTGTTGCACTGTTAGGAAGATTTCTTACCTGATTGCTGAATTCAAAAAATGAATCAACTCTTTCTGTGGTATATTCATCCCATGCAGCAAAGACCAAAATGTGAGAAGCCCTTACAATCTGATCCTGATTAAAGGAAATGGGCTGTAGTTTTTCTCTTAGCTCTCTGTTTTTGATAACTAAAACTTTAAATGGCTGTAATCCTGAACTTGATGGAGCAAGACGAATAGCTTCAAGTATCTGCTCCAGCTTTTCATTCTCAATGGGTTTTCCGTTATAGCCTTTGGTTGCAGATCTCCAGTTTAGTGTTTGCTGTAGTGACATAATTGTATTATTTACTTGTTGATTGATGATGCAAAGTTACGCCATAAGCAGTTGCTATTATATACCTGTTACCCTTAGGTAACCAGTTACCTGTAGGTAACCAAGTTTCGTTGATGTGGGATAATTATCTAATTTTGTAGTCTAATTATTCAATATGAAAAAAGAAAGATTGGAACTGAGGCCGGAGTGTAAAAATCATATCAGAGGAGTAAAAGACACGGTCTATTTATTGGAAGGAAAATGGAAAACCATAATCATCAGTCACTTGTATTTTGGGGGTAAAATGCGTTTTATGGACCTGAAAAGACAGCTTGAAGGCATTGCAGCCAAAACGCTTTCAAAGGAACTTAAAGATTTGGAAATGAATAATCTGGTGAGCAGGACCCAAAATAATACAATGCCCGTTACAGTAGATTATGAACTCACAGATTTTGGAAAAAGTCTGCATGATATTATTGATACAATGGCAAAATGGGGAATAAAATACAGAGAGCAGCTGCTTACAAACTAAAAAAACAATATACATTAAAATCTATGTTGCTAAAAACAGAAATTTTAGCGGTATAAAATTCTTTTTATTCAATTCTTTAATTCAGAAACTATCTGTTTTGTGAATCGGTTAAAAATAGCCTCTTTTTTCTATATACATCATATTTTCTCGATAAAAATCTATAAAAATTTACTTTTTTCATTGTTTTATTAATGATATTTTTGCGCTTGTCTTGTTTGGTGGTGTATATTGTTTCTTAATATTAAATATTTGATGAAAAATTTCCCTATTCTTATTCTGTTGTTTTATTGCCTGTTTATACAGGGGCAAACCCGTATGGAGAAACAAATAGACAGCCTTTTGGATAAGTCTTTTACGGAATTTTCTGAAGTTCAATTGATTCCTTCTCTTAGGACAGCTAATGAAGCTTTAAAAAAATCAGATACATATAATTATTCAAAAGGAAAAACCCTGTCAAATATATACATTGCCAAAGTATTGGCAGAAACAGGAGGATACAATGAAGCGTTGGGTTATCTTAAAAAAGCAGAGCGTGAACCTTATTTCACATCTGTTATTGATACACAGGTTGAAGTTTACAGATTGAGAGGAAGAACGTACGGACTTCTTAACATGAATAAACTTGCCATTCAGGAATTTAATAAACAATTGAAATTTTCTCAGAAGATAAAAGATCCTTACAGAAAAGATATGTCTGTCTATTGGGCCCATGAGAATCTTTCAGAAGTTTTCACCCAGCTGCGCCAATATGATTCAACCTGGGTGCATTTACAACAGCAGGAAGATATTTTAAAAAAGCTGAAAGAAGAACAGGTTTTTTTCGATCTCAGTGGAACTTATGCTAAAAAGGGGCAGATGTACACGATCCAAAAAGAATATGTAAAAGCTCAGGAATATCTGGATAAATCATTGTTTTTGCTTGAAAAATACAAGGTACCTTATTTATACTTTGCTTTGAGGAAGTATGGAGATTTGGAAGCTGCCAGAGGAAATCAGGAACTGGCAATCAGCTATTACCGTAAAGCGCTCCAGAATGCTAAAGAATTAGATGCTACAGATGCTGTGCAGCAGCTATACAGCGTACTTGGAGATTACTTTATGAAAAATAATCTTGATCCCAGGGAAGCCAACAGCTATCTTTATCAATATCAGAAACTCACTGATTCCCTTGATGTAGCAAATAAACAGGTGGTAGAGCAGGCATTAAGTCAGATCCTGGATCAGAAAGAACATGAAAACAACATGAAAAGCAGGAAATATGTATATCTTATTGTGTTGGCAGTTCTTGTATTGCTTATTGTTGCTTTATTTTGGTACAGATGGCATATAAAAAATAAAAAGCTTATTTATAAAAATAAAAAGACTCTCACTGAAATGAGTCAGGCAACCGTAGTACTCGAACGGAAGATTGAGGAGAATAAATTCAATGATCTTATTACTTTGGCAAAATGTAATAATCCTGAATTTCTGACCCTTTTTTCAGAATTATACCCGGATTTTATTCAGAAATTAAAAGTTATTGATCCGAAGGTCAGGAGTAGTGAGCTTACTTTTTGCGCAATGGCTTACCTTAATTTTTCCGCTAAAGATATTGCAACCTATACGTATGTAACCCTGGGAGCCGTTGAAATGCGACGAAGCAGACTCCGTAAGAAATATAGTATCCCTTCAGATATAGACTTTAACAACTGGATGAGAAGAGATTATTAACATCTTGAACCTCCTGTATTATTTAGATAACAGTAACCATTGGCAGATATGTCAATGGTTTTTTATTGTATACCAGAGATGATTAGGAAGCTTGATTTTGATAATAAGCCGGAAGTACTATTCATAAGATATGAGAATGTGATTGGATTTCTATACCGAAATAACATTTAAGATCAACCTCGCTTTCTGGTGTACGAAAAAATCTCCATAATAATCAGGAGTTTTACTTTTGAATGAGGTCCCGCAATCTTAGATCTGTATTTGAAGCAGAGGATAAGGAGAAGTATGAAATTGTAAATGTTCAATTTAGTTTTATTCTTAATCCATTAAAGAGATTTTCATTAAAATGAACAAGATTTTACTTCTGAATTGTTACAATGAATACTAATTTTTCGTGTAAAAACTGACGAAAAGTTATACTCGTTTTTCAGGATGAAATCTTTTCGTTTTTTTAATGGAATCTGTTTATTGCTAAATGTAGAATAATTAGATTTGATGTGTTTTTATATTGTTGAAAATCAATAATTTACAAGTATGTATAGCTTTTGTAGGGGGTGAGTAATTTGCTATTAAACACTAAAATAATGAATATTTGCCCATTCAAATTGATGAAAAATACAGAACTGAAAAACACAAATAATTCACAAAATGAATGACAATAATAATTAAACTGTAAAAGACGATTGTTTATCTATTTATTTTCTGATCTAAACACTAAGACTATTTCGAACCATGACAATACAAATAATAACATTCAAAAAAGAAAATCTCTATTTTATAGGGAGATTGTTTTTGCTGGATTGTTTTGTGATCATCAGCTTTTTGTATGCTCAGGTATGCATTGGGAATGAAGAAACTGGTATAGCCGGATTTTCTTCCTTAGAGAATAAAGGCTGTACTCATTTATATTTTTTAAATAGAGATAAACCATTTGAAATTGTCACTGTAAAACATCCTCTGTTTTTATTAAGATCACCTTCTTCCGGATAAATTCATATCCGTTGAAATAACATTTAGTTTTTATCCTATAATAAAATGGGAGAGTGCCCAAGTTCATTACATCAAAAGTGTAATGCAGGTATTGAACTGCATATGATGAAAAAAACAAATAAAAAATATAACCTAACAACAATGAAGAAAAATTTAATTTTTGCAGCGACACTCTTAACCGGGGTCTCTGCTTTCGGACAGATAGGTATCAGTACACCCGATCCCAAGGCAACACTGGATATTGTAGCTTCCCCTGCAGATTATACCAAAACTGACGGACTTATTGCCCCAAGACTGAAAGGCGCAGAACTTAAAGCCAAAGATTCTAATTACACAAATGATCAGACGGGAGCCATTGTATATGTAACGGAAGGATTAGATGAAGCCGATACAACAGACAAAACAAAAAATATAACCAAGGTTGGCTATTATCACTTTGATGGTTCAGTCTGGCAAAAACTGGGGCATAACATCTACAATACAGATGATGTTTTTACCAGTGACAGATCTGCATACCTCAAGAAAGATAAGTATTTGCTCTTTGATGGTCCCGGATATGTTGGGATAGGAGATGTAGATCCTCTTGCGAAGCTATATGTGGATGGTTTTATACAGTTTAGTTCAGATTCTGATTATGGAGTAGGAAGGGTTTTTAACGATAGTACTGGTGAAAAATATGGAATGACCCAAAGTTCATATTTCCCAAAAACCGGCGATGCAGACTCACCGGGAACCAGACTTTATACCTCTGGAGGTATTAAAGGACATATTTCATTTGGACAGTATACAAGTCCTACCGCCTATAGTGAATGGGCTCGTTTTGCACATAATACGGGAAATCTGGGGATCAATACAATCAATGAAACCCAGAATAACCCCACTGAAAAACTGGATGTTAATGGAAATGTAAGAATCCGTACTTTACCTCTTAATGGTTCTGCAGATGTACTGTTTACCAATCCTGATGGAACAAGAAATGAAAGTAAGAGCCAACCTTTTTTTGCAACAAAAACTGTAGTGGCTGACAATAACGGGATATTGGGAGCATTAGAGGGAGTGCCTGCTGTAACCACAATGTATGCCGGTGGAGATAATAATGATGCTCTTGGAGAGACTATTACCACTATAGGAGCCCATAATTATAAAGAAGCAAAGGCAGACTTAACCAAAAGGACATTTACTTTAACTAAGAAATCAATCGTAACATTTTCACATTCAACAAGTGCTTCCCATTTTACAAAAGATGCCGGGCAGTATGCCGGATATGGTTTGGAAGACGTGTATGCCAAGTTAATCCAGGTGAATGTGAGACTATATTCAGGATCTACAACTGATACTCCTTATTTTTCTAAGGCTATGATATTACGTTCCAGCATGTCTTATACCAATGGAAAACTGGGTGGAGTCTGGGGAACATTTTATATTGACGGTACCAGAAACGTTGTATTAGAGCCTGGAACCTATACTGCTGTATTGGAAGGTTATGTATATGCCGCAGATGAAGATGGGATAAGAGTTGATTTCGGTGGCTTTAATGATTGTGCACCGAGTCCTTCCTCAGGATGTGAAAAAAGCTACGGAGATAACCGCTTTGATATTGTAGGAACTACAATTAATTAGATTCTAACTACACAAATGATTCCGCAGATTTATATAAAATCTGTATTCTCAAAATAACACACAAGGATAAATAAATATACAACACATGAAAAAAAACATCATTCTTTCAGGAGTACTCCTGATCTCCGGCTTTGCATTTTCACAGGTAGGAGTGAATACAGCAACTCCCCAGGCAACCTTTGATATCGTGGGAATGTCAACAGATAGTACTAAAACAGATGGACTGATCGCACCGAGATTAAAAGGCTCAGAACTGAAAACCAAAGATGGATTATATTCCGCAGCCCAGACAGGAGCCATTGTCTACGTTACTGAGGCTTTGACCTCTACCGGAACGACTGCAAAAACGGCTAATGTAACAACAGCAGGATATTTCTATTTTGATGGAACATTATGGCAGAAGTTAGCATATGGAACTTTTACAGAAACAGACGGAGTTATTGGTAATGAGGTGCTTAATGCAACTACTAATGGCGGATTAGTCAGAGCCGGGGCCGGAACGGCAGCCAGTCCTTATACATTGGGACTTACCTCTGGAACTGCCAATGGACAGATCATGACATGGAACGGTACAACATGGAGTCCTGCTGCTGTTAATCTTACTGAAGTAGACGGAGTTATTGGTAATGAGGTACTTAATGCAACTACTAATGGTGGATTAACCAGAGCCGGATCCGGTACATCTGCAAGTCCTTATACATTGGGTCTTACCTCTGGAACAGCCAATGGACAGGTAATGACATGGAACGGAACAGCATGGGGTTCTGCAAACGCTTTGAATATTTACAATGCTAATGGAACTCTTACAACAGATCGTACTCTATCTCTTGGAGGAAGAGCATTAACTTTTCAGGGGACAGGACAACAGACAGTCTGGGGATCTACAGGGACACTTTATCAATACGGAATCACATCATATGCCAACATGATTCTTAATGCTGCTGATAATAATGGTAATGGCATAACTTCTAGGATGCATCTTCAGATTTATCCCGAGCAGCCGGCACAACTTTCAGCTAGTGAGGATGCAAGTGGGTTGGCCTTTTCCACTAATCAAACTACATTAGCCGCGCCAATTTCTTTTTCTACCAGTCCTGGTAGTAGAGCTAATGGAATTCCGCGTGCTGAAATCTCAGGAGATGGAAAATTCAATATCAATAACACCTTAAGCGTGGGGTATACCAGCCAGCAAACCTTTGCCAGCAATCAGAAGCTGAAAGTAAACGGAAGTATTGCAACTTCAACAACTACTTATCCCGATTACGTTTTTGAAGATTATTACAACAAAAGTTCGGTGATAAAACCTGCCTATAAGTTCTCTTCTTTATATGATACCGAAAAATTCATTAAAGAAAACAGACATCTTCCCGGTGTAACTTCTATTAAAGAGCTGGAGAAAACTGCGGAGGGATATTCTTTCAATATTTCAGACCTGTCTGTACAGTCATTAGAGAAAATTGAAGAGCTGTATCTACACACCATAGAACAGCAGAAGCAGATTGATGAACAAAAAAACAACATCGTTTCATTACTGAAAATTACAGAGAAGCTGCAGGCGGAGATAGACGTTTTGAAAAAGCAATAAAATAGTAAATAATGTGATTACAGTGTTTCGGTACAAAGGGGGCAGAAACTGTCCCCGGAGTACTGATTGAATGGACGTTGATGAATAAAATTTTATTTGAAGATGATAAAACACAATGTATTGATAGATTTTAAAGAAATTCATATGGGAAACCTGATTAAGATCCGGGTTCGGGAGAAAAAAATGGGCTTGCTCAGGATATGTGGTTTTCTTAAATGTACAGCAGAAGAAATTGAAAAAATGTACATCTCCAGCAGTATTGATTCTGACATGCTTTTAAAATGGAGTAAACTTTTAGAATACGACTTCTTCCGAATTTATTCTCAGCATATCATTCTGTATGCTCCCTGTAGTTCGGATCAGGAAAAAGAACAGTCTAAAGAAGATTCTGGATTGCCCAACTTCAGAAAAAGTCTTTATACAAGGGAAATTATTGATTTTATGCTGAATCAGTATAATTCCGGAAATATGTCCAGACAGGAAATTTATCAAAGATATAATATTCCGAAATCAACCTTTCACAAATGGCTGAATAAATATAATAGTGAACTTAAAGAATCTGAATAATAGCATTCTGTACTCTTTTCATACCGTAAATTAAACTGTGACATGAAAATGAACCGCCCCAATTATAAAATTATTTATCAGGATATGCTCCAAAGTGAGCACCCCAATAAAATAAATGAATGCAAAGAATTATTAAAAAAGAAAGATCTGGATACGGCAGATATTCTGGAGCTTAACCGGAGAATCTTTCCTCAGATTTATAAAAACAAAGAAAAATGTTCCCAAAGGCATCGTGCCTACAACGAATCTGATATTTTGAGGGTATTGGAGTTTCAGAAAAAGAACAGTCTGAACAATTCTCAGCTGGCCAGCCATTTTAAAATGAGCAGAAATACCATTACCAAATGGAGAAAGCTGGAAAAGCTTGTGAAATAAAATAGAAGTGAAATCCTGCAGCTCATAGAAGTGCAGGGTTTTATATGAATATAATAGTTTATCAATTAATCAGATAAAGCTTTATTGATTACTTTTCTCAGTCCTGATGGACTCACTTGGGTCAGTTGTAGTGATTCGCAGCCGTTAAAGGATGCAAAACGCTTTACAGCATCAGCAAATGATGGTATCCAAAGTTCCGGAGGAAGGTCTGTATTCTCAATATGTAGGGAAATCAGCTCAAGCTTTTTATCTTTCCTGTGTGCTTTACAATCCACTCTTCCGATAAATATATTCCCAAATAAGATAGGTAGACAGAAATAACCATACTGCCTTTTTTCCTTAGGAACATAGCACTCAAGACGGAAATCAAAATCGAAAATTTGTTTCACACGGTCACGGTGAATAATAGAATTGTCAAATGGAGACAGCAATCTGATGTCTGAAACCGATGTATTATCAGACCTTTCAAGCAAATCACTCTGAATAAAAACAGAAGAAATCCCTTCAACAGAAAGCTTCTGTATTTCCCCTTTTTCAAGCAAAGACTGTAAAACCAGATTCACATTTTTTTTCAGGGTATCACCTTTCCTGAGATGGGTGATTTGTTTTAAAGTAGTAAAACCATAGGCATGAAGAGTTGTTTTTACCAGATATTCTGCTAGTTCAAGTGGAGTAGGTGGTGTGGTATTTATGGATGAAGGCAATACCCTTTCCGCAAGGTCATAGGTTTTCTGCATACCACTTCGGCCACTTATCATAAGATCTCCCTGCATAAAAAGCCGTTCAAGAGCCAGTTTAGCAGGCTTCCAGTTCCACCAGCTTCCTTCTTTATTCTTTTTACTCTCAAAATCCCTTGCCATTTTAGGACCTTCTGCCTGGATGGTGTCTATCACATATTTCATAACTTTTTTGTCCGCATTATAATAATGGGAGTCACTTTGCTTTACATGGAGCATTTGTGGCAATGCATACCGGAAATCCTGTATCGGAAGGTAAGAGGCAGCATGAAACCAGTATTCAAATATTTTACGTTCTTCCACTAGCTCGTCCAGATAATGGGTTTTAAAATCAGGAATTCTTGTCCATAAAGTATGATGATGAGCCCTCTCTATCACAGACAACGTATCAATCTGTAGATATGCAAGACGTTCCAGAGTAGTAAGCACAGCCTCTTTTCCGGTTCCAAACGGTGTGGTTTGTGTTAATCCCTGACGCTCTAATGTAATAAGCTGTAGTGTTTGTAATGCAGGTATCTTTGTCATAGCAATAGGATACAAATGTATTGAATTAAAAGAGACAAAGCAGCTCCATCAAGTTCTGATTTTCAGCTCTCCCCGGAACTGAAGTTTTTTGTATTTTAGCCTTATTCCCAATCAGATAAATACAGACGAATGAAACGAAGAATGAAATTCTTTTTAATGGGGCTTCAACTTATGCCTGCCGTATTATTTTCACAGAAAAGCAAGGATTATAAAACTCTTTTTGAAACCCTGAATTTTGAATTAGCATACCCTTTTCAGGAACAAAAAGCTTTGGTTTGTATCAATGATCATTATCAATATATGGATAACAGAGGAAATCTTTTGCCTTTTAAATTCAAACGGACTTCCAAATTGCCGTTACAATTTAAATCGGACAGAGCTGAAGTGTATACTAAATCAGGAAAATCCGGATTTATCAACGGATCCGGGAAGCTGGTGATTGATACCCTTTACCATAACATTGGGGAATTTGGAGATTCTATGGCCTTTGCAGTAAGAAAAGGCTTTTATGGCTTTATGGATCTGCAGGGAAAAGAAGTTTTACCCATTCGATATATAATAACATTTCCGTTTTATAAAGGATTATCTGTGGTTTCTGATGGCAAAAAGTATGGTGCGATCAACAAAAAAGGAATCATAACTATTCCAATGGATTTTGCTGAAATAGAGCCTTTTCATGATGGTTTTGCCGCTGCAAAGAAAACAAAGGATGGATTGTGGGGATTGATGGATATGACCGGCAAGTTTGTGATTGAACCTAAATATAAAATACTTTCTGTGATGTCTGAAGGGGTGATCGGTTTTTATGACGAAAAGTCTGAAAAATGGGGGTTTCTTGATCCCCGAGGAAATGTGGTGATACAGCCAAAATATGTTAACTCAGGAGACTTTCATGAAGGATTAGCCTATGTGGAAAATGATCAGTCACAGATTGGATATATTGATAGAACAGGAAAAAAGGTCATTGATTTTAAGTTTTATGAAGCCTGGGATTTTTCTGAAGGATTGGCGGTAGCGACCATTGAAAAAGAAGAAAACGGATCTCAGAGAAAACTGACCGGTTATATTGATAAAAAGGGAGATTGGATATTTAAGCCTACTTTTTCTGAAGTCAATAAATTTAGTGATGGTAAAGGCCTTATTCTTGGGATGTATAATAACCACCTGCGCTGGAGTTTTATTTCCAGACCATAAGCACCATCTTATTTAATAATCTGATAAAAGCAATTATTTTGATAAATGATAATCCAATATAGTTGCTTATAAAGCATATGATTAGTATTTTTATGGAATCTAATAATCCTACAAAAACTAATTAATCTACCATGAATACAATGACGCTGAGTTTTAATGAGAAAATAATGCTTGACAGTTTACTTTATGAAGCCTCAAAATCAGATGAAGTAAAACATTCGAAAAAGGTAAGTGGCTATGTTTTTGCCGGAATGATTGCCGTAATCGGGCTGTTGATGATGTTTTTTGAACCCATATTAGGCATAGCGATACTTATTGTGGGTGGTCTTTTTTATTTGATTTATCCCAAATTTGCCAGCCGATACTATAAACGGTACTATACAACTATTGCTTTAGGAGATCAGTATAAAAGCAGTGAAGCCAACACCTTCAACGTAGAATTTAATAAAGAATATATCCTGATAAAAAATAATCAGCTTGAAGCCAAACATTCAATAACCCATTTTGAATGGATCTCAGAAACTGGTGAAAACTTCTTTATTAAAATGAATGCCGGAAATTATCTGATTTTTCCAAAAGCACAGGTTTCCGATCCTGTCTGGTTAAAGAACTACTTTCATTCCATATGTGCAGAACAGAACATTCCTTATCATGAAGAATTAAACTGGAAATGGGAGTAGTAAAAAAATGATCATTTGATGTCTTAATGACTAAAACAAATCTTGATTACTTTGAAAGAATAGGATATTAAAACTAAAATTCTCCAACAGTTTCAAATAAATATTTTTTCTATTTTAAAATAGTATAATACTTCTCTTAATCCTAAATAAGATTTTCCCTAGAAGATTTTCTTTTTATAAAATATATGGAATAAAATGCTCTATGAAATAAGTTTCATGGAGCATTTTATTTAATTCAAAATTTAAATACTCTGAATTTTTGAAAAATCCACGTGTTTTATTTTAGTTGTCTCATTATTAGTGTGTTGTTGTTTGTTTTGTGATGCCGAGCGTATCTGTGACGTACCTGATTATAAGTTTGTAGTGTATCTGTAGCGTATAGATTTTCTTGGGTTGTGGACAGAATAACTCTAATCTTGCATTGAAATTTTAATCGATCAAAAGGTATTTAGAAAAAGCAGTTTAGAGTTATGAAAATAGAGCTCAGTATGTTCTAGGTAACAGAAAACTTCTTTAGCTAAAACCATTTTAACACTCAATTTAAATACAATAAACACAGAATGAAAAAGTATCTTCTACCATTAGTGATAATGGTTTCCTCGATGAGTTATTCACAGGTTGGCATCAATACTCCTAATCCTCAGGGAATTTTTAATATTGATGGAAAAAAAGACAATAATGCAACAGGAAGCCCTACGGCATTACAACAGGCCAATGACTTTGTAGTAACAGCTGACGGAAGTGTAGGGGTGGGAACCACATCCCCTGACCTGTCTGCAATTTTAGAGCTCAATGTCAGTCAGTTGGTCTCAGGAAAGCAGAAAGGTTTTCTGGGACCAAGAGTAGCTCTGGCGGCTTACAACGACTCTTCTACAATTCCTAATCCAGCTACCGGACTGTTGGTTTATAATCTGGGAACACAATCCACATTTACTTATGCCGGATATGTATACTGGGATGGTGCTCAATGGAGACCTTTGGACGGACGTTTACTACAACAGGGTACCGTAGGAGCCTTGAGATGTACCGATGTTAATCTTGATCCGCTGACATATACTGCAGGAACTCCTTTTCAGGGAACAATGACTGTTCCTTATACCGGAGGAAACGGCGGAATATATGCAGCTCAGGCATTAGGGCCCGTAAACGGACTTACCGCAACCATTACACAAGGGAATTTTGTACAGGGAGCAGGAACTTTAATTTATACTGTTTCCGGAACTCCCACAGTATCCAGCCCTAATACAACGGTATTCCCTGTTTCTAGTGGCGGGCAGACATGTAATGCAGAAGTAGGCGGAGGTAAAAAGCTCAGTCCGGGAGAATATCAGTTCTTCACATACGAAGTTCCTGCAACTACAACAGGTTTGTTAAGTACGATGATTCCGAATCCACCTATTTTAGGAGGAAAAGTTAGACTGGATCTTAGCTTTTGGTCCAGCTCCAATACAGGATCGGGTGGGGTGACTTACAATCCCCGATTAGTAAATGTATCTTCCAGTAATGTTAAAATGTGGTATGCTGCATTATCCAGTGTAGACCGCTTCCGCCGTGCTAATATTTTAGTTGCTCCGGGAGGATATGTAGAAACAGATAATGGAATTTACCTTAACTGGGGAGATAATATGAACAGCAGTTCCACACCTATAAATTCTACAAACAGTTCCGATGATTCTCAGGAAATAGAAACCATAGATCTGGCTGTTGATGGAGTTTGGTATCGCTTGACCATTTTTGTTTATGTAGATAACTTAAATGATACAATCCCTGCCAATAACATCAGACGTATTCATATTACAGCACAAAGAATGTCTTCTTAATATTGGATTCCGGCGGGGCGGAGC